>JAFLBY010000003.1 GCA_017302855.1 Candidatus Kapaibacterium sp. | reverse complement strand
CATCGTGCCTCTGTCATTGCTCGCGACTTTGATAACCTCGCCGCCTAATTGCAAGACCAGCTCCATATTCTGCAATAAATGTCTTTGTTTGTGCAAAGGAATTTTTTCAGGACTTTCTTTGTCTGTTTGCACATAAAGAGCAAACCATTGCGATTGATAGTAATGGGCAAGCCGGGCAGTTTTCCGAATAACACTTTTGGCAATTTTTTCATTAGTTTCAATACATACCATAAAACGCTGCGGTCGCAAAGCATGCTCTTTTGTTACTTCCGTTTCTACTTTTCTCTCAACATGCGAAGCAACTTCTTTCAAAGCAAGTTCACGCAATTGAAGAATAGTATCATACGTAAAAAAATTTTGCAAAGCTGTCGCTATTTTTTCCTGAGTGTAAATTTTTCCTTCCCGTAAACGGAAAAGTAATTCATCAGCCGTAAGATCAATATTTACCACTTCATCTGCATGAGATAAGAAACTATCGGGAATACGTTCGGTCACATCAATACCGGTGATGACATGAATACTGTCATGAAGACTTTCTAAATGTTGTATATTCACCGCAGTAATAACATTTATACCGTATGATAATATTTCAAGGACATCTTCCCATCGTTTTTTATGCTTACTGCCTTCAATATTACTATGCGCCAATTCATCAACAATAATTACTTCAGGTCTTTGTGCAATAATTGTATCAAGATCCATTTCTTCGATTTCTTTACCCTTATAAAATATTTTTTTTCGGGGTATTATCGGTAAACCTTCAATTAATTTTTCAGTATCATACCGTTTATGTGTTTCAACATACCCTATTTTCACATCCACGCCATTGCGTAGCAGTATATGGGCTTCTTGTAACATTCGGTATGTTTTACCGACACCTGCACTCATGCCTAAATAGATCTTACATGTACCTAATCTTTTTTTCTTGATGAGTTGTAGAAAATATTCAGGATTGGGTATATGATGATTCATAAATATTTTATAATCGGAATAATAAAGCAAAAATAACTTTTTGTTCACTTGTCACTAAATCAGGTTTCCAAGCGCCGTTTGGATCAACAGGTGTCGTTATTAACCCTGTGGATGACGTTACACCGCCACTTCCTGCAAAATACGGTACGGAAGCATTTCTATTTACATATTCTAATCGGAACGTTAAACTTTGATTAGGCATCCAGTCAATATTGGTGCTCCAGTCCCATCCCTCGAACTGATCACCCGGATTAGCACTAAAGGGAAATGTGCCTTCTGTTTTCGTAGGGTCTTGAGGATTAGGCAATGGACTGGCTTGTCCTGTGGGATAGAGGACTAAATAACGTCCGGGATTTTTCATCCAGCCCCCACCGAAAGTCCATGCCAATTTGTTGTGTGCAAACCACAGACGATTATAAAACATAGCACTAAGAAAATACTGTGCGGGCTTCGTAGGATCTGAATTATCAAAACCATTCACGCCGCCACCACTTTCGGAGCCAATATCTGCGGTCATCGAAAATGCCATTCTGCTTATGCCATTTGATGCGGGTTGATTATAATAACGATACAAAACACTATTATCCGAATGGAAACGGACTCTGTCTTTTATTCCCGCCGCATCTGTACCTACATAATTATTTGTGATGACCTTCCAATTACCATCATCTGACATATAGGTGATGTTTCCACCAAATCCGGGCATTGAATTAAATTTTCCATAGCTTTGCCAACCATTAATAATCCATGGTTCGATTTTCCAGTTTTTTGAAGGAAAAATCTGAATACGTGTGCCGACAAAAAACCATGGAGTATTATCAGAAGTAAACGAAGCTTGATATTCCCAATTTTCGGGCTGGTAGTATGAGTTAAGTCCTATATAAGACATGAACATTCCAAAATCCACATTAATACCATGCATCGTGTTGATATGATAGCCCGCATACGCCTCGCTCAAATAACGATAGACATTTGCTAAAGAATACTGACCACGATAGACACTAAAATCATTGCGCGGTACAACTGTTGAACGAGTACCGAATTGTGTCATAATACGTGCTCGCGCGCCTTCATAGTAAAAATCACCGCCAAAATGAAGCGCCGATAATTGTAATTCATTATGCCGCGCTAATGCAGTTGAACCCACAACAGTATTATCAATAGGATCATTAAAAGAAAAATTGTAATTAATATCCATAATAATACTTGGAGTAAAGTATTTCATGTCTTTAAAAACAGAGGAGTCTCTTCGGTCATTACCATTGTGCCAAGACTGATCTATTCCTTCAAAAGGTTCACCAGTTTGTTGAGCGTTTATTGTGGCTGTCTGTGAACACAATATCACAAGAGCCATAATGATAAAATTGTTTTTCATAGCAAATGTGTTTTTCATAGTAAAACTATACTTAAAAATGTGAAATGGAATCTAATGCAAGATTTAATGTTAGTACATGAATTTTTTCTGTTCCGAAAATTCCGAACATTGGTTTTTCTGTCAAGTCTTTAATAGTTTTTTTGAGTATATCCGGACTTACTTTTCGAATTTTGCTGATACGAGGCACTTGTATCATTGCCGCCTGCACGGAAATATGAGGGTCTAAGCCACTGCCGCTTGCGGTTACAATATCCGAAGGAATATCGGAGAGTTCTATATCGGAATTATAGTGCAATAATGTGTCTATGCGTAATTGTACACTATGAAGATAGTCCGGATTCGATGGTCCCTTATTGCTGCCACCGGAAGCAGCGGCATTGTATTCAACTGCTGATGGGCGTGACCAAAAATACTTATCACTTGAAAATTTCTGACCTATCGAATAATAATATCCATTATTCATCTTTCCGAAGGAAAACTTTTCCGGTACAAGCATAGAAGAAGCCATGACAATGAATGTATAGATAGCGCAAAAAAATATAGCAAAGATAAGTGTTAGGCGTATTGCCGGCAGTACATACGTTTTCATAATCGTTATATACATTGTGAAACAAAAAGATCAATGATTTTAATACCTATAAAGGGAATAATTATTCCGCCTAAGCCATATATCAATAAATTTCTGCGCAATAATGCTTCTGCCCCTATAGGTTTATAGGCAACCCCTTTTAGGGCAAGCGGAATAAGAAAAGGAATAATGACAGCATTAAATATTATTGCCGAGAGTATAGCACTTTCCGGGCTATGTAATTTCATAATATTTAGTCCTTGTAAGGATGGAACGGCGACGATAAATAAAGCCGGGATAATTGCAAAATATTTCGCAACATCATTGGCAATGCTGAATGTCGTCAGTGTTCCTCTTGTCATTAATAATTGTTTACCAATTTCAACTATTTCTATTAATTTCGTCGGGTCATTATCCAAATCCACCATATTTCCTGCTTCTTTTGCTGCTTGAGTGCCGCTATTCATTGCCACACCGACATCCGCTTGCGCTAATGCAGGCGCATCATTAGTACCGTCGCCCATCATGGCTACTAATCTGCCATTTGCCTGTTCCTTTTTGATATAATTCATTTTATCTTCAGGTTTGGCTTCGGCAATAAAATCATCAACACCGGCTTTTTCGGCAATAAATTTTGCAGTTAATGGATTATCGCCTGTGACCATAACAGTTTTAATTCCCATTTTGCGCAATCGTTGAAAACGCTCTCCAATTCCCGGCTTGATAATATCCTGTAATTCGATGACTCCGAGTATTTTTTCATTTTCTGATACCACAAGAGGAGTTCCGCCATTATTTGATATCTGATTAACCGTATTGGCTGTTTCTGTCGGAAATGGATTACCTGCTTTTTCGCATAACAATTTTATGGCATCAACTGCTCCTTTACGGATGCGTCTATTGTCAATATCAATGCCGCTGCTTCGGGTTTCTGCCGTAAATTTGATAAATCGAGCATTGTTTATTCGATAGTCTCTCGGATTAACTTTTGCCAGTTCGATAATTGATTTACCTTCGGGTGTTTCATCAGCTAATGAACTTAATACCACTGAATGAATAAAATGTGCATTATCAATGCCCCCTGCCGGATAAAAATGTGTGGCTTTTCTATTGCCAATTGTTATTGTTCCGGTTTTATCTAATAAAAGAACATCAATGTCACCGGCTGTCTCAACGGCTCTTCCACTTTTAGTAATAACATTTGCACGCAAAGCTCTGTCCATACCGGCAATACCGATGGCAGAAAGTAATCCTCCGATAGTGGTGGGAATTAAGCATACAAAAAGTGAAATTAAGGCACCGATTGTCACGGGAGCATGCGCAAAGTCAGCAAAAGGTTGTAATGTCACGGTCACAATAAGAAATACTAATGTAAATCCGGCAAGAAGAATTGTCAGCGCAATTTCATTGGGTGTTTTTTGTCTGGAGGCACCTTCGACCAAAGCAATCATCGTATCCAAAAAACTCTCACCTTGTTCTGTCGTGACTTTCACCATTATAGTGTCTGATAATACTTTCGTGCCGCCGGTGACGGAGCTTTTATCGCCCCCTGCTTCACGAATAACAGGCGCGGATTCTCCTGTTATGGCACTTTCGTCTATGGTAGCTAATCCTTCAATTATTTCACCATCCGCAGGAATAATATCTCCTGCCTCACAATAGAACATATCGCCTTTTCTGAGTTGAGAAGAAGGAATTATTTCCATCTGATGATTATGTGATTTCCCAACGGAAAATATTTTTTTTGCAGGTGTTTCTTCTCTTGTTTTACGTAAACTTTCGGCTTGTGATTTTCCTCTTGCTTCCGCCAGTGCTTCTGCAAAATTCGCAAATAGTAATGTAAAAAAAAGAATAAGAAAAATAGCTGTATTATAGATGAAGCTTCCTTGTGATTGCTCACCGAACAGTACCCATATACAGACACAAAGCATTACTGCTGTTCCAATTTCTACAGTAAACATTACGGGATTGCGAAACATCAATCTTGGGTCGAGTTTTATAAATGACTGCTTCAATGCTTCGATCAGCAAGTCTTTCTGAAAAAGAGAACTACTTGTACTCATAATACTGAACTTATTTTATTAATGAGAAATATTCTGCCACAGGACCAAGTGTGAGAGCAGGGAAAAATGATAATGTCGTAATAATAATAATGACAGCAAAAATCATCAGTCCAAATGTTGGGGTATCTGTTTTTAATGTTCCATTACTTTCCGGTATATATTTTTTATTAGCCAATATTCCTGCAATGGCAATTGGACCAATAATAGGAAGATAACGAGCCAATACCATTACTATACCACAGGCAATATTCCAAAATGGCGTATTATCGCCTAAGCCCTCCAACCCACTGCCATTATTGGCACTTGATGAGGTGAATTCATATAATATTTGACTAAAGCCATGAAAACCCGGATTACTGAGCGATGCAGTTGTATAGTCCGGTAATGCCGTTGCCAGTGCAGTACCTTTTAATATCAGAAAAGGGTGAAGTAAAGCAATAAGCATTGCAATTTTTATTTCTTTCGCTTCAACTTTTTTGCCTAAAAATTCGGGTGTTCGCCCTACCATCAATCCGCTGATAAATACGGCTAAAATGATAAAAATATAAAAGTTGAGAAACCCGACACCACAGCCACCGTAAAAACCATTGACCATCATAGCCAATAATTGATTCATGGTACTCAAAGGCATAAAACTATCATGCATTGCATTCACACTGCCCGTAGAGATTACTGTTGTAATAATACTCCAATATCCGGATAAACCTGAACCAAAGCGTATTTCTTTTCCTTCCATATTACCCATTGTCTGCTGAATACCCATTGCGGTGATATTCGGATTGCCTTGCATTTCTGATATTATTGTTGGTGTAACAAGGATAATAAATCCGACTGTCATTACGCCAAATATCATGCGAGAGAATTTCTTATTTTTCAGCATATAACCTAAGGCAAAAACCAGTCCCATCGGAATAATTGTTTGGGCAATCATCTGAATAATGGCGGTAAAATAATTGGGATTTTCCAGAGGATGCGCCGAATTAACGCCATAGAAACCACCACCGTTGGTTCCTAAATGTTTTATTGCCGTAAAAGCTGCCACAGGTCCACGACTGATGTATTGTTGCTCACCTTGTAATGTTGTGATGCTGTCTTTTCCTTCAAAAGTCATAGGCATGCCATTGAACAAAAACAGTATGGCTGTCACAATAGCTAAAGGGAATAAAATACGTGTGCAACTTCTGATGAAAATGGAATAAAAATTACCGAATGCTTCACTCTTTGTTTCTTTCATCGCCATAAAAACAACCGCACAAACAGTTATCCCCGATGCAGCACTTAAAAATTGCCACAGCATGAGAATAAGTTGTCCCAAATATGATAAGCCCGTCTCACCGGAATAATGTTGCAGATTCGTATTCGTAATAAAACTCACGGATGTATTAAATGCTAAGTCAAAACTCATGGAAGGGTTGCCGTCCGGATTCAGAGGCAAGTGACTCATATTCATTAATACTGCCATTGAAAGAAAAAACCAAACACCATTAATATAAAGAAGTGATTTTACATGGTCTTTCCATGTCATTTGTCTTGTTGCATCAATACCGCTCAGTGTAATAATCCATCTATCCAATCTATTAAATACAATATCAAGACGCGTATATTCATAAAGGAAAACCTTACTTATGTATTTACCTAATGGTATAGAGCATATAACCGAAAGAAAAAATACACATACAATGCCAAGAAGTTCCGGTACCATCATGTATTCCTTTAATATTTTTCGGGATAGAATAAAACATGCCCCATATACAGGAACAATGCAATGGCAAGAATGAAGAGAAATATCATAGTATCATCATAAAGTGAAACAATATGTATATGTGTATATACTGTTCCACCCTGAGAGACTATAAACGTACCAAAACGAGGGAAAAAATCTTAACTCTATTTATATCAAATTTTTGAAGTGATTGTACAGAAAGTGCATACCTCAAAAAAGTCTATCATTTTGATATGGTGTTTTTCAAAATGGAAGGGTAGGGGCTTCCTCTATTCATCAAAGGAGATACTCTCCTTGCGCATGAAGGGCTATTGCGCAGCGAATACTTTGGGTGATAAGCTACTCTTCGTATTATGAATCGGTAATGTCATACTCTTGTAATTTTCGATAGAGAGTTGTAATACCTATTCCTAAAAGCTTGGCTGTTTCCGTTTTATTTTTTTGAGTAGCATGAAAAATTTTCATAATGTGATGCTTTTCTACCATAGCTAATGTTGTCTCTTCATGCGATACAGAGGAAGATATTTTTTTTCCATAACGAATATCATACGGTAAACTTTCGGGTATGACATTGATATCATCGGTTAAAATAATAGATCGTTCAATAACATTTTTTAATTCGCGGATATTACCTTTCCACTCATGATATTGCAGTAATGGTATATAATCATGCGAAAATGATACGTGTGGACGATTCATGGTATGTGCTATACGTTGCGCAAGATGATTGGCTAAGGCAGGTATGTCTTCCGCTCTTTGTCGCAATGGCGGCAATGGTATCTCGAAGACTGAAATACGATAATATAAGTCTTCTCTAAATAGTCCTTTTGTCATTAAATCAGGAATAGATTTATGAGTTGCCGCAATAATACGCACATCTGCTGTTCGTGGTTTTGTTTCGCCGATGCGTAAATATTCTCCTGTTTCCAATACACGCAGCAATTTTGCTTGTAAATCTAAGCTCATATCGCCGATTTCATCAAGAAATAATGTTCCTTTATGCGCTTCCTCAAATAAACCTTTTTTATCTTTGGTCGCGCCCGTAAATGCTCCTGCTTTATGCCCAAACATTTCACTTTCAAGAATTTCTTTTGTAAAAGCGGAGCAGTTAATAGCAATGAAATTACCTTGACGACGCGAACTGCCATTATGGATAGCATGAGCAAACACTTCTTTGCCTGTACCCGTTTCCCCTGTTAATAATACCGTCGTGTCGGTTGCCGCGACTTTTTGGGCTAATCGTATCGCTTCACGAATTGCAGACGATGACCCGATAATACTCTCAAAAGAATAGTCTGTATGAAGTGTTTTTTCCAGAACTTTCACACGATGCTGCAATGATACTTTCTCAAGGGCTTTATAGAGCAGAGGAATAATCTTATTGTTGTCATCGCCTTTGGTTATATAGTCAAAAGCCCCGTTTTTCATTGCTTGCACACCGTCATGAATAGTCCCGTAAGCCGTTAAAAGTATAATCTCACAGTGGGGATAATGGCTCTTGATGGTTTGTGTTAACTCTACGCCATGTGCATCAGGCAGTTTCACATCACAAAGTATGACATCCACATGGGTTGATTCTAAGAGACGCAAAGCACTCTTTGCAGTATTCGCATGTACAACTTCGAATCCTTCCAATGAAACAATGCGCGTGAGTAAGGTGCGTATTTTTTCTTCATCATCAATAATAAGAACAGTTTGCATAGGAATTTTCACTAAGATTTATGGTGTAATATTGCAATTATACGGAGAATTATCGCTCTGTCTGCTATCGGGATAGGGATTCGTATATACATTATCTCATCATTGTACATCCATTGTTTATACTTACTCTCCTTCTTTACTGTTTTGTCCGCTATTCACTTATATCATGTATTCTATGATTATCACGGCAGATGCATCATAAACTTTTCATTTTTCATCAAATGATAATCCGGCTTGCAGTGGCTAAAGTTCTGCAATTGTTGTTTATTGCATCAGTTAGCCCTAATTTCGCACTTGGTTTTTCATTCAAATGGACATTTCATGAAACAACGATACATCATATTCTTCACCCTCAGTCTGATTTTTACGACATTCTTCTCGCTTTCCGATGCTTTCGGGCAATCGCCGGAAATTGTGGTAAGCGAGTACAAGGACTCACCCGGGATTAACCCTGCCAGTGAATGGATGGAACTTTTGGTCACCAAGGACAATCTGACATTGGTAAATTATACCATCCGTGATAATTCGGGAACTGACAGCTGGCAAGGAGGTATTCGTTTTCTTGATATTCCTCTGTGGAAAAATCTTAGAGCAGGAACGATTATTGTTATTCATCACCGTGACCCCGCCAATCCCAATTATGATAAAGATACCAAAGATGGCTACCTTGAAGTATCAGCTTTTGACCAAACAATCTTTGATCGTTTTCTTGATAATGCTGCCGATTTTAGCGGAATCATTAGCTTGAACGCTTCATCTGATATCGTTCAAATACGGGATGCAAGCAATAATCATGTGCATGCCTTAGCGCATAACAAATCAACGGATGCTGATTTTCTTGCTATTCAGCCACGTTCACTGAATCATAGCAGTGCCGGAACCGGATTTGCAACGCGCGTCTATCCGGGCTTAAATTTAGAAGATTATTATGGCGACAATGCTTCTGATAGAAAATCCGTATCTGCTATTGATAACAGTACACAAGGTAAACCGAACAAAAACAATGCAAATCAGGATAATAACCAAGCTTTCTGGCGTAAAATACGCGAACCTGAATGGAATAATCCCGCTTTTACGAGTATTGTTGTCACGATGAATAATGTGAAGTTGAATTGGACTCCGATGACGGATCCCAATCCATCAGATAATATCCAAGGGTATATGATAATGACCACGGACGATTCCGACCCCGATACGAATAGAATACCTGTGGATGGTACAACCTATGTTATTAATCAGAAAATCGGGAATTGGCGTATTGTGGACATTGTTCCCGCCTCGCAAACAACATACGATGACCCAAGTAATTTCGAGAATATCGCCTGTGGCGGCTCATATAAATACCGTGTGTATGCCTTCCGATTTGAACAAGATCAAGTAGAAAAACGTGATACTCCTGAACGAGAAGCTCGTGGAAGGCAATATCTTACCGATAGATATGCTGTGGCAAGGGCATACAAACCTGCAATGAATAAACCGAATGTTACGGTAACCGGAGCAGTGCAAAGTGGTGAGAAAATCAGTGCTTGCCAAGGAAAAACAATTACATTTTCTTCAACACCGGCAACAAAGTATCAATGGTATAGAGATAATAATCCCATTCCGAATCAAACAGCATCTACATTAGCGGTTACTCAATCGGGCAAATACTATGTGGAAGTGACAAATGATGTAGGATGCACCGCGCAATCCGATGAATTTATGGTAGAAATTATCCCTTTACCTGTAGTCACTCTTAATCAAGGCAAAACAGCAAAACTGTGCGCAGGAGAAACTCTCACCATAACAGCATCGGGAGCGGGTCCGATTTATACATGGTTTAAGGATAATGTTGTGATTTCAGGTCAAACGACTAATGCTCTTTCTATTTCTCAGCCCGGTGTATATAAAGTGTCCGGCAGTAATAGCATCGGTTGTGCCGATACTTCCGAAACCTTGACCGTCACCGCAAGGGAAACAAAATTTACTATAAGTCAACCCAATCTTGATTTTGGACAACTTGATGGTTGTACGTCCAGCAAAACCGCAGCAACGGAATTTACAAATACAGGCACAGACACAGTGCATATCACGAAGGTGGATGTAACGACAGATTTTACGGTTGTCTCTCCTTTACCGATAACTATTGCACCCAATGAAAAAAAATCGGTGTTTTTCCGATTTAATCGCCCCACACAAGGTATCAGCAATGGGACGGCAAGCGTCACAGTATCACCATGCACCACAGTGCAACCAATGACACTCAAAGGCGAAAAACTTAAATCCGATTTTGCAGCCGATCGAGGTTCAATCACTTTTGCAGAAAAGTTAACATGTGAAATTGCCGAGCAAGATTCCGTTTTTAATATTGAAAATACCGGTAATGATGTACTGACACTCATTGGCTATCCGTGGAACTTACAGCCCCCATTTAGAGTCGTGGCACGCATACCGGACAGAGAGGTTATTCAGCCGGGCAGTTCCATCAGAATTCGCGTTAATTATAGTCCGCCATCTGGTGAAGGTAATTATTCCGATGAATTAAAAATACCATTCGAATCAGGCGCATGTAAAGATACCATACGTTTAGTTCTTACTGCTCAAAGAAAAAAACCTGTACTCACAGCCGTGAATGCTTCTGAGTTGATATTTACACCACTTCTTGGCTGTGATAAAGAGATTCTGGATTCGGTAGCAATTCGTAATGATTCCAAACAACCATTATTTATAGCACAACAGCTTGCCGATACATCGGTCTATAGCTTACGCAATATTCCGGACACCATTAAACCAGGCGCAATTAAACAATTACATATTCGATTCAGACCAAGTCAAGAAGGCGATTATGTTGATTCTTTACCTCTGTTTGTTGATGGTTGCAGCGATACCGCATTAGTAATTAAAGTGCGTGGTACGAAAAAAAGTGCAGCAGCCGTTTTATCCCAACCATCCATTGCTTTTGCCGATGTATTCAGTTGTGATACATTGATGGCTTTAGCAGATACAATCACTCTTTCTTTAGCAAATTTCCCCGGGGCGGTGACGATTGATGATATAAGCATGACCAATGTCGAACCTTTCAGTATTAATCTAACCAAAGGACAGACCATCAGCGATGGAGAGAAAATCATTGTACGCTTTTCTCCGCGTTTTGACCGCTCTTATACCGATAATATTCGTTTACGCTTACAACCATGTGATCTTTCTTTGAATTTACCCGTGTCAGGTACACGAAAATCATCGGTATTTTCATGGACTAAAAGTTTTGATTTCGGCACAGTGGATACGGGACAGCAACGCTCCGGTGTCGTGGTGTTCAAAAATACCTCTCGTTTACCCATTACATTAAAAGATTTGGATAAAGTCAGTTCACCGCCTTTTATCATTACTGTGGTAGATAAACCATTTCCTGCGCTTATCAATCCGGGTGACTCAGCGATTATTTCTATTGAGTATAGCCCCAAAACGGCAGTGCGTGACTCAATCATAGCGAACTTTGTGATTTCTGCTCCATGTGATACAATTTTTACACTTAATCTTAAAGGTTTAGGTCGCATCAGAGGTAATAATCCCAATGCTAATCCGGCAACATTACTTGTACAAAACATAAAAGCAAAGCCGGGCGAAAACTTTACCTTCTCTGTGTCACTGCAATCTCCTGATACAGCAAAATTCTCATTGATGAAGGTCTATCGCCTTGAATTGGATTTTACGTATAATGGTTCGGTAATGATGCCATTGTCGGTTAAAGTTCCACAGAATCAATTGGGGTATCAGGCGCAGTTAACAGAAACTGCTGCGGGCGCAATGAAGCTTATAGTGACACATCCGCAGCAAGCCAATGCACCGACCTTTATTGCGGATGGTCGCCTTGTGGATATTGAAGCACTTGCCATGCTTGGCGATGCGGCAACTTCTGATATTGCTATTGTCAATGATAATATTGCCGGCAATGCACTCAAAGCCACGGAATTTACCTATGAAAAAGGGATTCTCACTTTGACGGATGTCTGTAATTTGAATGGACGATTGGTGAAAATTTCAGGCACACCGGGGGTCAGAATTGCTTCATTTTCTCGGGGGATAATGGAAATCCACTTTGAGAATGTGAGCACCGATTATACAAGCGTAGAAATATACTCTTCCATGGGCGAGAAGATTATGACAGCGGCGGAGGGTATATTCTCACCGGGGACTCACAGTGCCCCTGTGCGGACTTCTACACTTGCCAATGGTGCATATTATCTTGTGTATAAAGCAGGCATTTTTACCTACACATTACCCTTTATGATGGCATATTAAGGAAAATTTATACACAAACCAAAGAAAATTCTACATTTATAGTTGTTGGATAAACTTTTTTGTCTATCTTCGCATTCCATTTTTTCATATTTTCAGTTAGTTACATGAATCTTTACATCGGAAACCTCGATTACGGGGTTACAAATGAGATGCTCCAAGAGTACTTTGAAGCAGTCGGCGAAGTGTCCTCAGCTAAAATCATTACAGACAAAATCACAGGTCGCAGCCGCGGCTTCGCTTTTGTTGAAATGCCAAATGATGACCAAGCACAAACAGCATTAGACACATTAAACGGATCTACTTTAGGTAAGAGACAAATCTCTGTTACCGAAGCGCGTCCGAAACCACAAAATGACCGTTATTCCAACGATCGTCCACAACGCAATCGTTATTGAGATAACTCCTATAAAGAACATTCTTTACGATGGTCTTCCCTCTTCAACAAGGGGAGACCATTTTTGTTTTTATTGGCAAAAAGTCCAATTTTTGTATTCTTATTATCGTAAATTTTACTTTTCAGCATATATTCTTTCATGTCTAAACGCACAGTTTTGGTTATTGCGCATTATTTTCCGCCTATGGGTATCAGCGGTGTGATGCGCACAGTTCGATTAGTTAAATACTTAGCATTGCATAATTGGAACCCTATTGTACTTACTACCACTCCGCCCCATTATTACAATGAGGACGAAGCTCTTGTGGAAGAATGTCAGTCACTCAACATAGAGATTATTCGCACCGCACCCAAAAAAAAACGCTTAAGCAATAAAGCCAAGGAAAATCCGAGCAAGCCATTGCAACTTCTGCGTGGCGATACTCACGGATTGTCTGCATTGCTCCACCAACCCGACATTGGCATCGAATGGCGAAAAGCAGCTTTAGCGGCGGCGGAAACCATCATTCGCGAACGAGATGTCAATGTGATTATGGCAAGTGCTCCACCTTTTTCGGACTTGGTCATTGCGCGCGATATTGCCGAACAACATTCTTTGCCTTTTGTGGTTGACTACAGAACCATGTGGCTGAGCAATAGCGCAAGGTCTTATCCCACACCTATGCACAAAAACAATGAACGCAAGCAAGAAGAAGATATCTTAAAGCGTGCATCCCATGTCTTGGTCAATTCACGTTATGCCAAAGAAATGCTTATCAAACATTATCGCTTTTTGCGCTACGATGATATTGCCATTGTGCCTGACAGCTTCGATGGTGAGTATTTCGATGACTATTATCCGCATGAGGGTGACCATAAATTATTGCTTACACATTGCGGGGATATTCACAATCCTTCACTCACGAAATCTTTATTGTCCGGTTTGGAACGATTTATCAAAAAAAATCCGCAATATGCTTCCACTATCGAATTGCGATTTGTCGGATGGACAGCGGGCATACAACAAAAGAAAATTGAGAAAATGGGATTAGCACAATCTGTTATACAAACCGGTTTTGTATCCTATTATGACTCTATAAAACAAATGCTTGCCGCCGATGTATTGGTGCTGTCTTCAGACACTGATTATATCCCCGAAAAATTATATGAATACCTCGGTGCAAGAAAACCAATTTTTGCTTGTGTTCACAGCCCTCTTGCAATCAAAGCGGCAGAAGAAACAGGTGCGGCAATTATTGCCAAAGCAAGTACATCAAAAGATATAGAAAAAAAATTAGAAGAAATTGTCGGTTTATGGCAAAAACGATGCTTACCAATTCCTGATGAACAAACGGTGCAACGCTATGATGTGCGTAATCATATCGGTGAATTATCAAGAATTTTGGCTATTGCTGCGCGGTTTTAATTAAAACAGAGGCAAGAAGTAGAAGTGTTTGAATGAAAAATAGTGATAACTCACTTTCTCTTTGCAATTATCCTTTTAAACGGAGACTTTTCTGTTTTATAACAATGAATGTATAGGTAATAGTAAAATGAGTGAATAATACTATTTCGCGGTTCAACAGTTTGTTGCATATTAGGAAGTTCAATCCCCAAAGGATAATAATAACGAGTGCGCTTATGAAAAAACAGCCGTAACTTGTCCGGCGGACACGTGTGATAGAGTGTAAAGCTCGTTAAACAAAGAAACAGCATTATCAACAACGAAGAACAGCTTGTTTTTCATATATACATAAGCGTTTGAGTTGTACATGTCTGATTTATAGTTTGTTCTCACTTTTAATTTTTATCACCGAACCTAATAGTAAAAGTACATCAATGTAATATATAGCTCTGAGAGCGTTAAATTCAAAATATCTAAAATACTGTTCTAATTGTGTTTGAATAAACAAAATATTTTCCAAAGCAAAATAGTACAAGATTTTCATTGCAAATGAAACAGCGACAACGACAATTACACGTTTTTGATATTGTTTCAATGTTGTTAATGTCAATAGAAATGGTAATAATTGGAAAAGTGGAGATGACAAGAAAAGAATTGGATTCATTCGTGTAGAATTTAACAAAGGGAATGAATCATAATTCATAAACCAAAAATGCCTATAAAGTTGCAAAACAAAAAAAACGAGAACTGCACTTGTAAAGTACTTTTTTGTTTTTGTCTTTAACCATTGATTGGAAATATGAAAACTCAAAAATATTTCAAAAAGAATATATGTTAAAGTTTGGGAGTAAAAACTAACAAATATCAGCACATAAAAAGGAAGTTCTAAAGAAGAAAAGTAAGGGAGTAAATACTTTAGAGAAAAGCTATCACTCATCGCTATATAGTACAATGCAGTTAATATGTATAATTTATATTTTTTTAGCATATTGTTAAAGTTTTAAAAATTAGAGAACTTTATTTTCATTACATTTACTATCATACCACAACACGAGACTATCTACATGTTTAACAACTTTTTTTAAAGCTGCTTTTATTCTTACAGAGTCTTTGTGAATACTTGAACGATCAAAGCACATTTCTCGGATAGATGGATTGTAATAATACAAAACTCTATATGCTTCAAGATGAACCCCTATTAACTCCGATGTTTCTTTAATGTAAAGTACTTGCTCCACTAATGGATCTGCTTTCATGCCATAGTAGTAGTAATACCATTTATGGACTGTTGTATCCAGATTCATAGGGACAGCAAGCTCATCTGTTATAAAATTCAAACAACATGAGGAATTAGGACGCAATGTAAAATATGCGATATCTGAAGTAACATCATTCACACCATATTCAATTTTATGGCATGAGAATAACAGAAAAACAAGGATATATATTATGTGGTTTTTCATGGAGTAAAATAAGCAGCGATAAATTGATATTGTTAATGAACTTATCTAAACAAAAGGGAGGAAGTTGAACATTCGTATATTGGCAAAAGCAAGAACTCGTTAAACAAAGAAACAACTTCCCGATATGGACTTGATAAAAACAAGGTATGAGGTTTTAATACGCATTGCCATTATCCGCATCGTCTTGACGACAATTATGCCGACTCTGCGGTAATATAAACAAATGTTCTTTTTCCGACTTTCAATAAACGCCGCGAAGAAATATCTGTCATAAGTGCAGGGTCTGTGATGCGTACACCGTCAATAGAAACTCCTCCTTGTTGAATTAAACGCCTTGCTTCACCTTTCGATGCAGCCAAATTAACAGCAATGATAATATCCACGATATTTGCCACAGCAGGAAGAGTCACTGTAATTTCTTCTATTTCATCGGGAATATCTTTTTTGACAAAAATGCGTTCAAATTCTTCAAAAGCGGCTTGGGCTGCTTCACTGCCATGATAAAGTTCCACAATTTTCATTGCGGTAAATACCTTCGCATTGCGCGGATGCAATGTACCGGCGGATAATTGCTGTTCTTGTTCTTTTACCATAGTATCATGCAGCCAAGCACCATATTTCATATAGCGTGTAATCATGGTGTCGGGTATAGACATTACTCGACCAAAAATTTCTCGCGGTGAATCGGTTAAGCCAATATAATTATCGAGTGATTTACTCATTTTTTCCACACCGTCGGTGCCTTCCAATATAGGCATGGTAAGAATACATTGCGGATTTTGTCCATAGACGCGTTGCAACTCTCTGCCAACCAATAAATTAAATTTTTGGTCAGAACCACCCAATTCTATGTCTGATTTAATCATGACAGAATCCATGGCTTGTGCCAACGGATAGAGAAATTCATGGAGTGAAATAGGTTCGCCGGCTTTATAGCGTTTTGTAAAATCATCACGCTCCAACATTTGAGCTACCGTATATTTTGCGGAAAGCCCAATTACATCTTGAAATGTCATTGTGCCGAGCCAATCAGAATTATGGACAATGCGCAACCGCTCTTTTGACAATACTTGCATTGCTTGTTCCACATACGATTGTCCATTTTCTCTGGTTTGGTCTAATGTTAATGGTGGACGGGTTTTGGATTTTCCTGTGGGATCGCCTATCATACCGGTAAAATCACCGATAATGAGAATAACATTATGTCCTAAATCTTGAAATTGTCTCATTTTTCGGAGCACAACAGCGTGACCGATATGCAAATCGGGTCTGCTGGGATCACAACCGAATTTTACGATGAGCGGATTATTCGTTGCTGCCGATTTTTCAATTTTTTGTGCTAACTCATCTTCCGGGATAATTTCCGCCGTATTTTGACGGATAATATCCATTTGTTCATTGACTGATAAAAACATAAAAATTCTTTATTGACGTAAGTGGAGAATATTGGATAAAGAGCCGAGCATATCAATTTCACAAACGACATTTTCGCCTGTTTGCACCCAACGTGGCGGATCATAGACTTTGCTGCCATTAAGTTCAAGAAAACAGCCGGTGCCGCAAGTGCCGGAGCCGATGACATCACCCGGATAGAGAGTTACCCCATAGCTTGCTCTTTCAATAATTTGTGCGAAAGTCCATGTCATGTCTTTTACATTACCTTGTGAAATTTGCTCTCCGTTGATAAATGTTTTCATGGTCAAATCATAGGTATTGCCATGTGGGGTTTCAATTTTTCTTTCTTCTAATTCATCGGGAGTGACTAACCAAGGACCCAATGCGGTAGCAAAATCTTTTCCTTTTGCGGGACCAAGATTCAACTTCATTTCCTGCATCTGTAAAGCCCTTGCACTCCAGTCATTCATAATAGTATAACCGGCTATGTAGGAGTCGGCTTCTTGAGCGGAAATATTAATTCCCTGTTTGCCGATTACTATGGCAACTTCCAGCTCAAAATCGCACTGATTAAGGTGCAGAGGTTCAACGGGGATGTTTCCGGGTCCAAAAACCGCTTGATGATTGGTAAAATAGAAGATGGGAATATCGTAAAATTCGGGTATCATTTCCAAGCCGCGATTACGGCGCGCTGCCTCCACGTGTTGTTTGAAGGCATAGCCGTCACGCATAGAAGTCGGACGAGGAACGGGGGAGCATAAAGTAATGGCAGAAAGAGTATAACTTAATGATTCGGGTAACTCCAAGCCGTCTAAAATGGCATTGTGCAAAAGTAATGTATCGTTGATTGCTATATGTCCAAGCCGCAAAAACTCGATAATATCCGATGGAATTGAGGGAAGAGACAAACCAAGTTCGGCAGCGGCATGAGCATGACAAAGTTGTAAGTCTATGATTTTATCTAAAATAGAAAGTCCTAAGCGTTGAACGCCGGCGCAAGGCGAGAAGGTGCAGAGTTTCATGAATTTTTATTATTTTTTGTTATTGATAGTTCACACGTATATTTGCGATTGCGAAATTACCACTTCCAATCTGTATTTCACATAACCAATGTCATATCCGATGGCAACAAATCGGTTAGATTGTTGTTACTATGTGGCGAACGAAGTGCAAAGACAGTTGAAACAACATCAATTTATAATAAAAATTACATTACAAAGGGGTAGTATATGAAACGTATGGTACGCAGTATCATTATAGTGATGGCATTGCTGACGGTGATAATGCACAATAAAGCTGATGCTTTGGGGAGTGCTCAATCTCGTCAGGGATTTATTCCCAATAAAGGGCAATGGCATTCGGATATTTTGTGGTTTGCACATACCGATAATGTCAATGTCTGGATAACCAAAAAGGGTATCAATTTTGATTATCGCCAGATTGTAGCATCAAAACAATCAAATGAATCGGCATTACATTCGAGCATAAAGGAAATGTCTTGGTCGGTATTTGGTCAGAATGTGCGTATGAATCTTGCCGGAGCCACAGGACAGGGGATGTCGGTCATCGCATCGGAAACCGGTACAAAAATGAATTACTTTATGGGTAATGATGCAAGTAAATGGGTGTCGAATGTTCCTGTATGCTCACAAGCTGTCGTCAGCGATATACAGCCGGGAATTGATATGGTTGTCGCGGTTGATAAAGGATTGCCACGCTATGATTTTGTGGTGAAACCGGGTGCAAATCACCGTGATATAGCTTTGTCTTTTGAGGGTGCAAATTCGGTCAATATCGAATCCGGATCAGTAGAATATACCACTCGTTTCGGTACAGTAAAGAATGCACAGCTCTTGGCATATCAGCTTAATACGGATGGTTCAAAATCACCTGTAAGTTGTGAATTCAAACAAAAAGGTACACAAGTTATTTTCAACCTTGGCGATTATGATAAATCCCGCTCCGTTATTATTGATCCTACCGTGTATGCAACATATCTCGGTACAAATAAATTAGATGAAATCAGAAAAATTGCTCGCGATAATATAACCGGCGATATCGTTGCCGTTGGCTTTACTGATTCAGACCAATTTCCTACGACAGTTGGTTCATATTCCAATCTCAATAATGGTTTTGGTGGCTCAACAGATGCTTTTGTCACAAAATTCAGCGCAGATTTAACCTCCGTAAAATGGTCAACATTTATTGGCGGCGGCGGTGTGGATAAAGCGGTTGCGGTTGCATTAGATCCTAATGCCAATATATATCTTGCAGGGGAAACCACTTCAACGGATTTTCCTAATAAAGGAAATTTTATTCTTGAAAGACCCGGAGCGGTAGATGCTTTTTTTGCTAAACTTTCTTCTATTGGCGATAAATTACTTGCCTCATCCTATATCGGTGGCAGAGATGATGATCGCGCAACAGATATAGCTGTGGACAATGCAGGTTTGGCTGTTGTTGTCGGCGAAACATTCTCTGAGAATTTCAAAGTTGAACAACCGGACAAATCTACAAAACCTGAGGCAAATAATTCCGATGGTTTTATTGTTAAATTTAATACTTCAGGCGCAAATGCCACGTACTCATCATATTTCGGCGGTAATGAGAATGATCGTATTAATGGCGTAGCGGTTGATCCAAGCGGTAATAGTATTTACATCACAGGCGAGACAGAAGGAACACTCTACAAAACATATCCTGTGCCACCCGGAGGTCCCGGTCCGCAACCAACCCCATACGATGCAGCCCCCAATGGCGGTAAAGATTGTTTTGTGGCTCGGATGTCACCTGCGGGATTATTTAATAATCCGAATGTCCATTTCATTACTTATATCGGTGGTACAACTTCAAGTCGTATTGGCGATGGCGAAGATGTTGGTAAAGTAATCGTACCATTGAGTAATGGTGAGATTGTGGTTGTCGGACAAACAACAGGTAATTTATTTGCTACCGGCGTTGCGGGTCAACATAGAGGAGCCGTGGATTTGTTTATTTTGAAATTAAATCAGAATGGACGTTCATTGGTAAGTGCTGCCTATCTGGGTGGTTCAGGTACCGAAACTGTCAATGCACTTTCCTATTCAAGTGGAACATCTTCTGTGTGGATTACCGGTACAACCACATCAACGAATTTTCCTAATAATCCCGGATCGGATCCGGAGCAAACCAAACTTACCGGTGGTGCAGATGCATTCGTCTATCAATTCGATCCCGGTAATCTTCAATCCACATTCTCTCGATTTATGGGCGGCACCCAACCCGAAGAAGGAACCGGCGTAGCTGTAACGCCTCGTGGTGATATATACTTTGCCGGAACAACTCGCTCTACAGGCTTATTATCGTTTGGCGATTCATATCAAAAAACATTCGGTGGCGGTACAGACGGCTTTGTGCGTAAACACGCATTCGGTTCTATTTCTTTGGAATATCCGAATGGCGGAGCCGCAGACGTGTTCTGCCCGGGCAATACCATCAATGTTCGCTATACAAAAAATGCTCCGCTCCAACCGGGTGATATCATTGCTGTCCAACTTTCCACAAATTCAGGTGTTACATGGGATACAATCGGCAAAAATGTGACCACACCGGATTTTGTATGGCAAATTCCGGCAACACAGAAAGCAGGCACTAACTATCGTATTCGTGTTATCCATGAGTCCGGTATTCGTGATGAAAGTAATGCCGACTTTACAATTATTGCCGCACCCACGGTAACGGAATCACCTAAGAGTGATACGATATGCCCGGGAGACAGCACTACATTCATGGTGCAAGCAACCGGTACAAACCTGACCTATCAATGGCTTTTTGGTACCAATAAATTGCAAGGAGAAACCAGACCGACTCTGACCTTACGAGATGTAAAATCAAATCAAGCAGGTAAATATTCTGTGGAAATCGGTTCAGGTTGCAGTCCAATAGTTTATAATGCACAACTGACGGTAAAAGTAGCAACTGCTATCACCACGCAACCTACAGGCGTCAAAGTAAAAGAAAACGATCCTTATACTTTATCGGTCAAAGCCGTGGGTGAGAACCTGACATATCAGTGGTTCCGTAAAAACACAGTCATTGACGGAGCTGTTACGGCAAGTTACAATATCCCTTCGGTTAATGCCTTCAGCGACGGAGAATATACAGTAACTGTGAGTGGCAATTGCGGCAGTGTCACTTCCCAACCGGCTATCATATCATTTGAGGCAGCATCAGTATTCGATGACGGTGTTTCACCAAATGGAGTTCTTTCCATTGGTATGCTTTCTCCTATGCCGGTGTTTGAACAAATGAATATAGCGGTCACTTCGCAAACATATTGCCCACTGACGGTTACTTTAACCGATATGATGGGCGGTATTGTTCGTACTGTCTATAGTGGAACTCTCGAATCACTTAATGTATTGCCTTTGAGTATTGGGTGTGCGGATTTACCAAGCGGCACATACTACCTTAATGCACGATGCGGGGTAGATAATGCAGTACTGAAAGTAACAATCGTCAAATAATATCCCGTACTTAAACATAGGTACAATATTTGCAAAGGGAATGATGTTTATCATTCCCTTTGTGTTTTAGTACGTGAAAAAATGTTAAGTTAACAGATAGATTTGCATCACAAGTGTGATTTGCTCGTCCGAGTGTGGCATAAATATATGGAGCGTCCACAATACATGGATGTTTCGCTCGTAGAGAATTGCACCGCAATCTACTTAACAGCATTTTTTCAGGTTACATTTGCGTTTTCTGATTATGAAACAGATATCTATGATACAAAAAAAGTATTGGTTTTTTTTATATTCTGCTCTACTTTTGCTCTGGACCGGCTCAATGTACGGAGCAACAACGCAATGGGCTTCAAAAGTTATTGATTTTACCTCAGAACTTCAACAAGGAGAATATGGGTCTTTACAATTATTGGGCAGACCCAATGCCATGCCTTATGGCGAAGATTCCAAGTATGCGTGGCGTGCTTCCGGATATTACAATGTTAGGCAGCGCCGTGCAGAAGAAAGCTCTTTAACTCAAGTACTGCAATTAGGATATAAAAACCCTATGTATGTCAGCCAAATTGCCGTTGCGGAAAGTATGAATCCGGGTGCTGTAAAAGTTATACTCTTAAATGATGAAGAAGGTAATGAGCATAAAGTGTGGCAAAATGATCCCCAGCCGCTTGGTCGCAAAGGAAGAATGCTCAATGTGTTTATTCCCCTTACGACGTATAAAGTCAGCAGTGTGAAATTAGTGCTTGATGTTGCCGCTGTTCCCGGCTGGAATCAAATTGACGCTGTTGGTATCTCCGATGATGCCGATTCCATAAAAGCCACTATCAATGTTGTAAAGAATTTACCAAAAGGATTGAAAAGAGAAAATCTCGGACCAATGATAAATACCCCTTACACCGATTATGTGCCAATCATTTCGCCGGATGGAAAAACCCTTTATTTTAGTAGAAATGGAGACCCTAATAATGTCGGAGGTGTCTATTCACAGCAAGATATTTGGTCTTCGACACTTGAAAAAAATCAATGGACTCAAGCAAAAAATATTGGTGAACCCTTAAATACTCCCAGCAGTAATGCTGTATTGTCTGTAACACCTGACGGTAATACTTTATTGCTCAATAATAAATATTCAAAAAATGGTTATTCCGGAGGAATGGGATATTCTTTGTCATATAAAACAAAAGAGGGATGGTCATTTCCGGAAGATATTCGTATAAGAGGATTTTACAATTTAAATATGTATGCGGAAGCATGTCTTTCGGGTGATGCCAAAGTTATTATAATGGCAATACAAAGAGATGAAAGCATGGGAGAAAGAGATTTATATGTGAGTAAATTATTACCGGATAATACATGGTCATCACCTATGAATATGGGATCAGATATTAATACTGCCGGCGATGAAACAACTCCTTTTTTAGCTGCCGATGGAAAAACACTCTATTATTCAACCGATGGTTTTGCCGGATACGGTAATAAAGATGTCTATGTCACACGGCGTTTAGATGATACATGGTTACGATGGAGCGAACCGGAAAATCTCGGACCTGAGATAAATACAACGGGTTTTGAGGCTTATTTTACAATACCCGCATCGGGAGAATATGCTTATTGTGTTTCCTCTGAAAACACCATTGGCAGAGAAGATATTTTTCGTATAAAATTACCTGCATCAGCACGCCCTGTTCCTGTCGTTTTAATTTCAGGTAAAGTATTAGATGAAAAAACAAAAAAACCCGTAGAAGCCAAAATTATTTATGAAATTTTGCCTTCGGGTGAAGAAGTCGGCGTTGCTCGAACCAACCCTATTGACGGTTCTTATAAAATTTCTTTACCCGCCGGTGCGCTGTATGGTTTTAGGGCTGAGGCAAAAGGTTTTTATCCGATAAGTGATAATCTTGATACAAAAAAATTAACAGAATATACGGAGCTTTCTAAAGATTTATTTTTAGCACCGATTACCGTCGGACAAGCGATTCGATTGAATAATATTTTCTTTGATACAGGTAAGTCCGATTTAAAGGAAGAATCTTTTCCCGAATTAAAACGTGTCAAATCATTTATGGCTGATAACCCTTCGTATGAAATTGAAGTGAGTGGTCATACGGATAATATTGGAAAAGCGAATGAAAATCAAACATTATCCGAACAACGTGCCAAATCCGTCTATGATTATTTATTAAGTTTGGGTGTACCCGCAAAACGCTTAAAAACCAAAGGATATGGATCATCCAAACCTTTAACTAATAATTCGACAGAACAAGGACGCAGTCGTAACAGACGCGTAGAATTTATTATCCAAAAACAATAATACTAACGATGAAAATACATGAATTTGAAAAAGGATTAAAAGATAGAGTTGCTATTGTCACAGGGGCAGCCATTGGTAATGGCAGAGCATTTTGTGAGCGACTTGCCGAAGAAGGAGCAAAAATTGTCATTGCCGATATTGCCGATGCTGCCGATACTGTCAAAGCCGTTCATGATATTGGGGGCGAAGCTGTGGCTCTTACCGTTGACTGCTCTGATGAAGAATCCGTACAGCGTATGGTGAGTAAAGTTCTTGAATTATATGGCAGAATTGATATTCTTGTCCATAATGTCGGGATGTATGATGAAGAGCCATTTGAGTTAATATTTTTTTCCCAATGGAAAAAAGTGTTGGATATTAATCTTAATAGTATGTTTTTAGTGACGCAAGCAGTATTACCGGCTATGAAAAAAGAAGGTTTTGGGCGTATTATTGTTATGTCGTCCAATACTGTATGGCTTGGAACGCCCTATTTATCCCATTATGCAACAGCAAAAATGGGCGTTATTGGTTTTACGCGCTCTTTAGCAGCAGAAATTGGGCGTTACGGTATTACTATCAATGCTATTTCGGTAGGATTAACGGCTACTCAAAGACCTGTGAATCAAAATATTTCAACTACGGGCACTATTTTACAACATATTTTACCGGAACAAGCAGTGCGTCGTGCCGATGAACCGGAGGATATAGCGAATGTTGTTGCTTTCTTATCGCTTCCTGCATCAGGAATTATTACGGGACAAACAATGAATGTTGATGGCGGTGCTGCACGCCATTAATAGTAGATAAAAAGGGCTTTATACTGTATAGTACAAAGCCCCAAATTTAAGAAATTAAATTTATATTATTTTGCCAAAACCACTTTGTCTATGACATGGACAATACCATTTGAAGCACGAACGGAGCCGACAATTTTTGCGTCATCTATATACCAATCATTTCCTTTTTGTGTCATGGTAACATTATTACCATCAACCATATTGATTATTTGCCCATGAGTGAAACGGTCGGTGTCATAGACAGCAACAGCCACATGATGCTGCAAAATATCTACTAATTTTTCCTTGTTTTCGGGTTTGAGCAATGTTTCCACTGTTCCTTTAGGTAAGGCATCGAAGGCAGCATTGACAGGTGCAAAAACGGTAAAAGGTCCGGCATTGGACAAAGCATCCACTAATTCACCCGCTTTAACGGCAGCCACCAATGTTGTATGGTCGGGCGATCCGACCGCAATTTTTACTACATCCTTTGCTGATTCATCATCAACAATACCGGACTGGCCCGCACCATGCTCAATTTCGGTTCCACCGGCTGATTCGGCTTGTTTGTTTGTATCGGCTGAACAACCGACAAATGTCGCAAAGATTGCAATACATGCAATGTGAGATAATACCATTCTCATAATGGGTTCCTTGAAATGTGTAAATAAAGAATGAACAAAATCCGCACCTTCTCTATAGCTTCACAGAGAATATTACACACTCTTTTGCTTACTATATCACGCAATTTACATGAAAAAATATGCTGTAAAAATGACATTTGTCATGAGAGATATACTTACTAATATGCCCTATGTAAGACCGACACTCCAAATTTACCTTATATCTATCGTTCGGTTCTTGGACGATATGCAAATTTTGCAGCCGTATAATGAGCGTTGGAAGTGATACCTTTTTTTTGTGACAAAACCATATCCATATTGTCTAAACCAACAAAGGGATTTTTCTGCTTTTCAATGGTTGTATCATTATATGCAATATGTTCCGATATTTGCTCATAATCAGTATTCTTTTCTTGTATATTATTTTTATGATTGGCTTTTACATATTCTTTTTGTACAAAAACATACTGTAAACTGTCACGTATAAGAGATACCAAAGAATCTTTATTGATTGTCTGCACAATAATGGTCGGTTGCGCCGGTAAAGATGACACGACTGTATTGGTCGTTTTTTGCTGTGGCACCATAATAAATATACATGCTATGGTTGCCGCCACTGCTAAACCGGCTTGATATAATGGAATAGGTCTGAATAATAAAGGTGCAGAAATTTGTGAACGTCGTCGTAAAGCATTATGCAATGCAGCGGGAGCTTTATGTAATGAAGGCGACGCGCTATATTCGCTCGTAAGTATCTCTTTGCTTTTTTCGGCAGAGTACCCTAATGAGGCGTATATCTGAGGACTGCCTATCAGACTAATAATCCTTTCTTGTTCCGACTCACTTAATTGCTCAAATGGTATGCGTGCCGCAAGTTCGGGAATATCTTCTTTTTCTATATTTTTCATGATATATCCGTATAATAATGAGAAAATGTGTGTAATTGTTGTGCAAGTTTTTTTACTGCATAATACAGGCGTGACTTTACTGTCCCTTCAGGGATACCTGTCACATTTGCAATTTCTTTGAGTGAGAAATCTTCGGTATAACGTAAAATAAATACTGTGCGGTGCTCTGAACTTAATTCATCCAGACTTTGTTCGAGTAATTCTTTGAATAAGGCTATATCAGTATCATGAATAAAGTCTGCGTTTTGAACTAAGTGCTCATCTAATTCATTATGTGGTATTTCTTTTGTTTGTCGGCGACGATATTCATTTTTGCAAGCATTATAAGCACAAGAAAATACCCACGTAGAAAACGATTTTTGTGTATCTACAATAGAAGGATTTTCAATAATTTTAAGAAAAATATCATGGACAATATCTTCGGATTTTTGTGGATCACTTAACATTTTGGTACAATAAAACACAATCCGCTTTGCATAACGGCTATATAATTCATCAAGGGCAGAGCTATTGCCCCGCCCTAAAGAATGTAACAGCTCTTCGTCTGATTTTTTGGTAACTATTTTTGAGAAAAAACGCATTCGCTTATCGTACTATAACAAGGTTTTTCGACAATACTCCAAAATCACCAAAAAATTGCACCGTATAGTTTCCATTGATTAAATCTGTGATGGGGATAGTAATGGTACCCGCAGTTTCTATTTCCTTCATTATATTGCCTTGCATATCAATAATAACGATCCGCGTTGTCATAGTCGAAGGTATATCAAAAGTAACTGAATTATGCGCAGGATTGGGTTTTATGACAATATTACTCGCTGTTATTGACGGTGACTCTTGTACTGTTGAGATAGTTTTTTCATCAATATCATTAAAATAACGACGTACTTCTTCGGTTTGCTCGGCTTTATCGGACAATGTTAAAGCAAATTCTTTCAATGTTGCTGCTTTGGCTTTATCCCCTGCATAAGAATAATGTTCATATAATACTGCTATCGGGGAAATATAATTCATATTGAAAAATGGAAGCCAAGTGGCATTAGCATTAAAATCTTCGGTATAATATTCTAAGGAAAGATAATCAAGGCGGAATTTTTCCCAATTGTGTTTCAATATCGCAATATTATCAAAATGTTTGCGCGAATATTTCTGCGCCATTCCGGTGATATACAAATATTCTTTTAATGGTGAAGTAATTGAAGTATCTATAGTTAATGCAAAATAGACCGGACGTTCCGTATAGCGTTCACACAATGTTTTTATATAATCGGCAATGGCTTGTTGCGGACCCACTTTCAATTGATTATCATCGCTCATCAGTGATTCATCTGCTGTAAATCCATATTTTTTTACGATGCCTTCATGATATGATTTTTCTGTAAATAAAGACGTATTAAGGACAAGAACATCAGGGCGTATGCCTTTTACTGCTTGTAATATCCATAAGGGGTAGGTATCATTATCACCGGCAACAAAAAGCACTGCATTTTTTTCAACAGACATAAGGACATTATAGCTGTAATCTAATAGAGCCGGAGCTATGGAGTTTTTTTTGTCATACATTTTTTTTACAAAAAAATCTCTTTTATGTTTGTTGAAAAGTAATTCGTGATAGACAACCATTTCCTCGGGTATTTCGGGATGATTCGGAGCCAAAGTAAATGCTTTGTCTAAATGATGATATAAATCGCGATTACTGCCACCATTGCGCCACATTGCTAAATGATATTCGGCTGATTCGGGCACATTTTTTCCCATTGACTCGAGTAAAGTTTTCATCGTTTCGGTTTTTGCTTCACGACTTGTGATCGTATCACCAAAAAAAGCATAACGCTGAGCTTTGAATATTTGATACCATGCAATAGCATTCTGTGGTTCTTTTTGGACTATTTTTTTCCATAGCTGCAATTGTGTTTTATACCATTCATGCGGAAATGAATGTTGTGCATACTGAGGGATAAGTTGTGCGGTTTCTTCTGCCATTATCATAGAAAATGACATAATAAAGATAATGATGATTGTTTTCATTGAAATTCATGTGATAATTGTGAAAAAAAGAAAGGTCAATGCGCATTATGGTCACAGTACACATGAAAAGAACAAAGGTTCAATGTCAATACTGTTTTTTTTGCATCCTATGCTTTTTTTGTGATTCTTCATGATTCCAAGCATACAATGAATCAAGTCAATACGTAGGTAAAATCGTGCTAATATGACGATTCATTTCCTGTGTAAATTCTTTCTACTCTTGCTGTTACGGAAGCTGTAATTTCATAAGGGATGGTACCTATTTTCTGTGCTATATCTTGCGCAGTGATGATTTCATTGCCTTGTTGTCCAATCAGCACCACTTCTTCACCTGTCTGAACATTTTCATCGCCTACATCCACCATACATCCATCCATACAAATAGTGCCGACAATCGGGAAACGTTTACCATGAATAAGGCATTCCACTTTGCCGGTAAGCAAGCGTGACCAACCATCGCCATAGCCCACGGGAATAGTGACAATGGTGGTTTCTTTATCTGTATAATAGCGTCTGCCATAGCTGACCGATGAGTGAGCGGGAAGTCTTCGAAATGACACAATTTTTGTTTTAAGCGACATCACCGGACGTAAATCAATGGATTCAGTTATCAGAGGTGATGGTTTATAGCCATAAAGAGCTATGCCCGGTCGCACAAGGTCAAAATTTGCATCATGCAGATGAATAATAGCACCGGAGTTTGCTGCATGAACATAGCGGAAACGGTAACCGGCTGCATGAATTTCTTGATATACACGCTTAAATTGTTCTAATTGCCAATGCGCATAGTCATCATCATCGCCGTCAGCCGTTGCAAAATGGGTAAAAATCCCTTCCCACTGAATGCCGGGTAAATGATAACATTGCTTCAATACATGCATCACATCGGTGGGCATGACCCCATCGCGATTCATTCCGGTATCAATGGATAAATGTACTTTGACGGTAGCACCTAATGTAACAGCAGCATCGGAAAGGCGACGTACTGTATCGGCAGACCATACCACTGCTTCGGCATTAAATGTCGGGTACAAGAGCGGATCATCATGCTCGGGAGGAGTAAAACACAGTGCAGGCATTGTAATACCGGCGCGCCGTAAAGTTATGACTTCATGGATATATGCCACCCCAACTTTGGCTGCGCCTTCTTGCTGAAATATCCTTGTACACTCCACAATACCATGCCCATAGGCATTGGCTTTGACCATTGGCAATATACCGGCAGGCGATGCTAATTCTTTAATTAAACGAAAGTTATGACGTAAATTCTCGGTGTTGATTTCGGCAATAATTGCTCTCATATTCGTCCATATAGACCAAAATAAAAATCAGAGGACGTAATTTTGTACCAAAATATGACACAAACCGCTATGAATGACATATATTCAGTTTTTGACAATGATACAAGTGAAGATGTACTGTTTGCCGAAGAAACCATCACGGGGCTTGCTGCAAGAGTAATTTTATATAATGATGAAGAACACTCAATGGATGAAGTGACCTATCAAATTATCAAAGCCATCGGTTGTTCGTATGCCGAAGCAGAAGATTTGACATGGGAAGTGCATACGCGCGGTAAAGCGGTTGTATATTCCGGCGATATGACCGATTGTCTGCGCGTCAGCAGCGTGCTGGAGGAAATAGCTCTTCATACCGAAGTGCAGATGTAATCACTCCGCTTCCGGTTCAGTATATTGCAACTGTAATTTTATTTTTTTTCCGCAAGTGCAAATAATTTCTACCAAGCGGACTTCGCCCTCCGCGGTACGATGAACTAAAATTTGTGGCTCTTCTCCGTTCTCTTCGTCATGATTATGTTCGGCAATAACTTCTATGGTGCCACCGCCGTCACGCACGATTTCTGCCGGTATGCGACTTGAACGGGGAACTCCTTTTAATGTACCCGCAATTTCTTCCAAATCGGAAAAATCAAGAAATTCCTTTTGTTTCCTTTCGGATTCTTTTTCCCGACTGTATTGTTCAATATCGAAATTGTCATCATTTGGTCTTATATCTTGCTCATTCATCTATGCAATCCACAATTGTAAAAATGCAAATATACATATTTGGCTTTATTCTCGTTTGCGAACTATCTGTAATACATACTCTATTTAACTTCAAAACTGATGAGTATTGCCTTACTTTGTCAGTGTAATTTTGTCGGAGTGTAAGAATTTTGTGTGTGAACTTGCCTAAACAACAACAGAGAAATACCATATTCGTACATTGGTAAAAATAAGAGTACGTCACACAAATAGAGCAATTGCTCGGTATAGCTGAATGAAAACATAGAAAAAAAGTAAACAGCAATAAATGAAGAGATTATTTTCTAAAAATCACTGTTTGTTCTCAATATTTTTGTACTAAATTATAACTATATCATCTATAAACTTACACAGTGTACTCATAATGTTTTTTAATGATAAAAAATTTAATAACTCATCGTGTTTTTTTATGCAGTACGTGCTATTATAGTCTTGAGCAATGTTTAGACAAGTTCATAGTTTCTCCATGTATTGCAACATTATTTCTCGGCACTTTGCGGAATTACCCTTTTGGCTTAAGCAATAATTCTTTTATGGCATCAAGATTACGTTTATCGTCTTCTTTATAGCGTTGAGAAATAGAGCCGGGCGATAATGTTGCGGTTTTATGTGTATCGTGCTGTGTCGGTTCATTGTCCTGTTTAATTGCTTGCGGCGCAGAGCTTGTGTCTGACTCATCAGTATCTTTATCGGTAGGGAATTTAATGGCACTTGCTTGAGAAATAATATCTTTGCCGAGCACATCTCGTAATTTTTCAAATATAGTGGCTCGTGTGAAAGGTTTACCAATAAATCCTATTGCACCCGTGCGAATAGCTGTGCCTATATTTTCTATATCGGAAATTGCAGTCACCATAATTATAGGTATATCACGGGTGCGTTTTATTGATTTGAGTACTTTTAATGTTTGATGTCCGGAAAGGTCAGCCATAAGTACATCAAGCATAATTAATGTGGGATGATGTTCCACTGCTAATGCTATGCCATCGTATCCATTAGAAGCGACATAGGGTTTAAATCCAAAACTTGAAACAATTTTAGAGAGGATGCGCTGCATCCATACATCGTCGTCAATTATTAAAACACTTAACTCATTCATTGCTTTGCTATACTGAAATTACTATATATAAAAATATTTTAGACAAAATACGATTGTTTTTTTCAAAAGCTGTACCATGATTAAAGAGATTGCAGAGAATTTCATCATTGATTTTGTTGATGTATAATGATTTGAAACACTGAAAACTCCAAAATCATTTCAATCCGGTTATACTATTGTTCACTTAGTAAAAAAAAGCTATTATTCTTCATTTTTCTTTTCGCGATTAGCAGCAATATTGGCAGCGACAAATGCTTGTTGCAAAGCATTCACATCGGAGGTGGCTGCCTGAACATTAAGCTCCACAATACGGTCATATACTTCTTTACGATGGACAGGAACATCTCTTGGCGCTTCAATACCCAAACGCACCACACCTCTGTCCACACTGACAATAGTGACTTTAATATCACCGCCGATAGTTACAACTTCACCTGCTTTTCTTGACAATACTAACATAGCTGTTTTCTCCTGATTATTGTTCTGAGCCGCTATGCGTGCCAATGGGAAATTCCGTCATATATTTATCTGACGGGAGAATTAACTGATGACCTGATTTTGCAGCAGTATTTATGACAATAGGTGCTCGTAAATTAACGGTCATGCGGTCGGAGCGGCTGCCGAGAGTTACGACAACATAGACCACGTCTCTTTGTTGATCATAATCACGAAACTCATACTCATCGTAAATATACCAAGGGTTGATAATCGGTAAACCTATGGATGGATTTTCGAGCGATACAAGCCATTCCAAGGGAGCCATATTTTCTTCTGCCACAAGGATAAAATCATGAAGATGATCAAATCCGAGAATGCCTTCGATAAAAGTAATGATTTGCGATTCGTCTATATCTAAAGCACCGAATTGACTTGTGTAAATTCGCTTTTTGCTTGTAATGTTTTGATGTTGTGCGCCTTGCACAATGGGATGATTTTCGCTGTATGCAGAGTCTTTCACCAGAATTTGTCGAGCCGTCCCACGCTTCATATCAAAAATAATTGGTGCACGCATATTGGCAGTAGCCGTTTGTTTTTCGCTGTCATACAATGTGACAATTACCATAGGCGCGCAGCAAGCAGAGTCATACTCTACCTCGGTCTGATACGAAAAGTCCACTTGAAAAGGGCTGAGAATAGGGAAACCTATGGACGGATTTTCAATGGACAACAACCATTTGAAGGGGACAAGAGAATCGTCGGCTATCACGACAAATTTTTTCAGATGTTCAAAACCATGAAGCCCTTCGGGGAACTCCACAAGGTGGCGGTCTTCTAAGTGAAGAGTGCCATATTCCGATGTTTCAATCGAATGTGCCTGTGATGTAGTGTGTGCATCCTGCATGGAACTATCTCCTATTGTTCTGGCTTTTAATAAAATCTATTATACAAAGATAAGAAAATTAACGGTTTAAGGAATCAGTAATGTATCCATCGTCGGAGGGTTTATCAATTGGCAAGTCTTCAAGTATTATTTCTACGCGTCTGTTTTTTTGTCTGCCTTGCTCTGTGTTATTGGGAACTAAGGGCTGTGATTCACCATACGCTTGCGCCGAGCAAAGGCTTTTATCAATGCCGCGCTGTATTAAATAATATCCCACATTTAATGCTCTTGCCGACGATAGATGTAAGTTGGAAGGGTACATATAGTTGCGTTTAATTGGCATACTATCTGTGTGTCCTTCAATAATAAATTGTTTTCGCACACCTTGAAAGAGCGATGCGAGAGTGTCAAGCAATATCAGACCTACCGGTTGCAAATCCGCACTGCCGGAACGGAATAAAAGCATTTCCGGCAATCGTAAAGCCAGACCTTTGGGAGTGCGTTCAAGCGTCAGAGTGCCATTGCTGATAAATTTCTCGAAGCTTTTTTTTATGTCCTTGTCTAATTCATCCAAGGTTTTTTCTTGGCTTGCCGGAAGTATCGGTGCGGGAATACCTTGGCTGCCGGGAAGCACTTTATCGCTATTGGGATCATCCGGCTGTTTTTCTTCAAAATATTCGGTAAATGCCGACACAACACCATTGTATTTGGCTGCATCCACTTGCGAGGAAGCATACAGAATAACAAAAAGCCCAAGGAGCAATGTAATCAAATCAGCATAGGTAATCAAATAGCGCTCCGCATTGTCATGTTCTTCATGGTGATGCGGTTTGGGTTTGCGTCTTATACCATGGGAAGACTTTTTCTGTTGTTGCATACTACTTCTCATAAAAAAAGGCGAAATCCGAGAATGAACTTCGCCTTGAGATTGTCGGTCATAAGCACTTTTTATTGAGCTATGAGCGTAGAAAACACTTGTTTTGTGCCATCATCAAATGTGGCAATAAGTGAATAGACGCCTGCGGGAAGACCATTTCTGTCAAAACGCAATACGCCACTATTGCCCATCGAAACGGGACCATCATACATTACTTGCACTGTCTGACCAAGTAAATTAATCGCTTCCATACGCATAGTCTGAGTCGGACGCAATATAGTATAGCCGATAAAAGCAGTATTGTCAAATGGATTCGGATATACTTCCAAAGCAATGGCTTTTGGTTGCTCTTCAGCCACACTTGTCGTAATTTCCCAACCACCTATTTTGAATATATCACCGCCATAGCTCGTTACCCAGAAATTTTTATCGCGCGGATCATACTCAATGCCTCGTGCATTGATAATACCCGATGTATTGACAAGTTCAAAACGGGAACGCTCCTGCGATAAATTATCCAATGGTATTTCTACTGCATACGATGCCTGCAATACATTGCCCGGAAACGCTGTGGACGCTTGGAATAAACTGTTTTTGCCATCATAACATATACAACGAGGTCCCAAATTAACATTAAATGGATTTTTTACTTTACTGATTTGAGCACCATTGCTAATGTTGAGAGTGTAAATGTTTCTGTCGCCATCGCGCTCCGAAGTAATCATCGTATTATTCACAATCTCAATGCCTATCGGATAACGTCCGGGGCTATTAAATTCACGTAATACTTTACCTGTCGTATCAATTTCATAAATAAAACCAATACCCGATTCTGTATTCACAAATTTTTGAAGATAAATAGTACCTGTCGCTTTATTAAAAGATAAATCGGTAAATAAACTGTCGCCTTTTTCAATACGTACTACTTTTTCAATATTCAGTGTGGTTGCATTTAATTTTACCAATTTATTATCACCGAAACTTGTTGTCCACAAACCATTATTACCGTCATACGCTATGCCATAAGGAATATGGGAAACACTTGTGGCATCAATAACAGAACCCGTCCGTAATAATTCAATCGTAAATGTGGACGAAATTTTCGTTTGCTCGGTATTCGTTGTGGAACTGACACGCACTCTTCCGGTAAATGTTGGTTTATTGGGCACATTCCAGCGCAAGCTATTGCCAACGGCATCGCCCGTAATTGTTATCCATGACAAACCATTATCCAATGAATATTCGATTTTCACCGGAGGAGTAAAACCATACCATGAAATTTTTTGATTTGTGCCACCGGTATAAATTTCCCCGCCTGTGGGCGCTGTAATTTCCGCCTCCGTTACTTGCACACCATTAGGAACATCAATTTCCCACATAGAACGACCATGCGTTGCCACGCGCAATGCCATTTTACCCGCAAGCGGCGTGGGCGGTTCATAGAACATCATATCCACAACCATAGTGTTTGGCAAACCAATACCATAAGGTGCCCATGTCTCGCCGCCATTATATGTGACATACACACCAAAATCAGTACCCACAAAGATAATATTTTCATCATCGGGGTGCATAATAAGTGAGTTACAAGGCACATCCGGCAAACCCTTGCCAATATCTTTCCATGTTTTACCCAAATCGGTAGTTTTATACACATGCGAACTATTAAAACCCGAGAATGTCACAAATGCGGTGTTTTTATCTACGCGTGAACATTCAATATCGCTCACAAATCGGTTGGGAATGCCATTGTAGGTAACCTCTGTCCAATCTTCTGCTTTGGTGCCGCCGCCACTACTTGTCACAAATAATTCACCGCTGCCGCCAATCCAAATTGTACTGGCATCAGGGTCGGCAGGGGAAATTCCTACAGCCGAAATTGTTTGGGTCAAATAAGGAGAAACACGTGTCCATTTTGTGCCATTATCAAAAGTAACCCACAAAGCGCGACGACCGCTGTAAATTGTCGCCGGATCATTAGGGTCGGCTTCAAGTGGGGCAACAAATGCTGCTTGATCAAGCACTTTTGTCACGGCATCGGTAAATCTATTGGCATAGCTGGTAAAATTACCTGATGACATATCACGCTTAAATACGCCGCCATACTGTGTGCCGCCCCATACAATATTAGGATTAGAAGAATTCACAATGGCATGGCTGCCATCGCCACCGGCAACATTACCCCACATCATTGCATCATCACTGATGGTACCATTATCTTGCGTGCCGCCATAATTTTTTGTACCCTTAGAATGGTCAATAGCCATACCGTGATATTGCGTAATCGGCAAATTATTATTGATTGCAAACCACGAATAACCCTTATTTGTACTTTTATACATACCACCGTCACAACCCAAATACACAATATTCGGATTCATCGGATTATATGCCGCACAGTGCATATCGGGATGTGTTTCGGGAAAATCATAACCCGCCACTTCTTGCCACAAAGAGGCATTATTATCGGTATAGAACAAATCAACGCCACCAAGCAAACAGATTTTCTCATCTGCCGGATGAGGCATAATAAAGTTGTCATAATCACCTTGGCGCCGTGCAGGGTCCCCGCCAAATGCTGTGGAAGTAATATTGCGTGATTGCCAATTTTTGCCGCCATTGGTACTCACATAACTTGCAGGCGCACCGCTCGAGCTGGACAAGGCGGCAAGCATATACAATTTATTAAGATTGGCAGGGCTGCGCTGAACAGATATTCTGGCAAATGTCACCGCATTGTCCACCAATAAATTCGTCCATGTTTCGCCACCATCCAATGTTTGAAAAACATTCTCTCCGGCAATACCCACAATAACATCATCAGGATTATCGGGATGCAATGATATATCCGATATTACGCCGTTATTCATACGTTTCCATGTTTCTCCAGCATCCGTACTCTTGTAAAATCCCGCATTCGCATCAATACCGCCGGCATAAATAAGATTAGAATTTTTGGGATGAACATAAATCTTTGAAAAACCGCCCACATTCGTTAAACCGATAACACGCCATGTGGCTCCCGCATCGGTTGTCTTGAATATACCCGCTCCGGCAATAGAATAACTGCCCGAACGATACTCACCCGTACCGGCATAGAGTATGTCCGGATTATTCGGGTCCATCGCTAAAGCACCCATTTCAGTAGAATTAGTAAAATCCATAAGTGGAGTCCATGAATCGCCGCCATCCGTAGTGCGCCACACACCTCCGCCGGCAGCACCTATATAGACCCAGCCATCTTTTGTCGGGTGATGCACCACCGCACGAACTCTGCCGCCAACATTGAAAGGACCCAATTGCCGCCATGTGGGTTGCTCTGCCAAAACTTGCGCATTATTGGACTTCTGATTAAAACTTGCACGATAATCGCTCACTTTTTGTGATAACAGATTAGCCGGCAATGTGCCATAAGGGTAAGCACGCTGTTCATAGCGCCAACGGGCTTTGTCATCGGGATGACCTTCTTTTTCGCCTTCGCGTTTTGCATATACTGCGCTGATGCTTCCTACAAGTATCATCAACATGATGAGTCGTCGCAATGATTTCATCTATACATTCTCCAAATATATTGTGTGTAAATTTTCAACAAAGATACGATTTTGCATCAAATGTTTCTCTATTCTTGCCCTCAATATAAAAGTCGGTTTTATGGACAGTTACTTTATGCGAACAATCATAAATAATCCCATCCCTGCCGGATTTGATATTTATTGTATTGTTTCCCATTATCATCCCATCACTCCCTGATTGAATTTCATTCAAGCTCCGTAGCAGCGATATAGTACAGATTCCCATCGAGCCGACCCCGAAGCCGATTGAGCCGACCCCGACCCCGATTGAAGTGCTTCAAGACCCCTCGTAATCGCTTCAAGACCCCTCGTAGTCGCTTCAATTGGCAAAAAAATGGCGTTTTTTGGCAAAAAAGGAGGAAAGTTGAGGTAAAAAGCCATGTTTTCGGTACAAACGATTCGTTGTGATATACTGCGGGATTATTCTATCGTCTTGCCTGTTGGTGAAGGACGGGGTGGATTCCGTATCCAAACCTATAAGGTTTTTTGAAATCTTATAGGTTTATGGAACATCGCCCATCGCATCAACCCCATTATTCTATAAACGTTCCATCCCTACGGGATTTATCCTCCGCTGAATTTGCCGGAGGGGTGTCCGCAGGACGGGGTGGTTTCTCATTCCTCGGTGGCAGACGCAGTCTGACGGGGTGGATGTACCCAAAACCGCGCCCCGCTTTTTTGCCTTCCCCGTCGGGGAATTGGGATGGGGCTAATCGAAGTGCGGTCATAGACCCATATAATGATAACTGACTCTACCGTTCGGATACTTCGTTACATCCATGAGTACACTTGAGCTATTAATTTCATAACAACCGTTTCTTTCATAATCATAAGGATCCCAACCTGTGTCTTCGCGTAAGAAAACTCGTCTGCCAATTTGCTTAATTGTATCCATATCTTTATTGAAATCAAGTAACATTTTTTTTAATTCATCATCGTTGTTAGGAGGATTATAAACTAAATACATTTCTAAAAAGTCATCACCTTTAGAAGGTTTCATATTATATAATTGCTTAATCTCTGTTTTATTACATCCGTAAAACATACTAACAGATATTATAGCTATAGTCATAAAAGACAGTAAAAACAAAATTACATTTTTCATAATTATTTCTTTTTTTTTATTGGTAATTTACCCATTTTTAGCCTTTCCATAAATAATTGGGTATTTAATCGTAACTCCGCCCCGCTTTTTTCGCCTTCCCCGTCGGGGAATTGGGATGGGGCTAATCGAAATGCCTCATAGTTTTCAAAGAACGGGAGGGTAATTAATATTTGTATCTTCAAAGTCTTTAGATTTGCGGTTATAATGTCTATTATCATCGAAACCAACAAATTTAATTCCCTCACAATGAGAGATGTCCCCATCCAGTACTTTTGTGCCCCAAAAACTAAGAAATTCGAGATCTTTTAATTGTTTGATAAACGATAGACTTTGTATTTCACCTGAATCTGATATTTTTAATTTTTTTAGGAGTTTTAAATTTCCTACAATTTCATAGTCGGTAATTTTTTTACATGATTCTATAAAAAGTGTTTCTATGCTTTGGGATAATGGTATTAATGATGAAATAGTCTGTAAGTTCGGGGCACGCCAAATTTCAAATTTTTTCAATGAACTAAGATTTTCGATACCACTAAGAGTATGAATGTTTGCAAATGAAATTTCTAAATTCAGCAAGTTATGAAAAGCAGGTATTTCATGTAAATCTTTTGTAGATGGATTGTAATTCAACAGTCGTAAAGATTTTAAATTTTCACAAGATGACAGATTGACAATTTTTTTTTGTAAAAATACAGTTTAATTCTTCGAGATTAGGAAAATTTTTTAAATCAATAACCTCTTTTTTATTTTCAGGAATTGACAAAATTTTTAGATTTGAAAAATATTTAATTTTATCATAATTAAAGTGTTCACTATTGATAAAAAGTGACTCCAAAATATCGCATACAGGCATTAATGGTGACAAGTCTTGACACAAGTAAGTTGTACTGGTATCTACAACGATATTTTTGATCCCACTTTGTTTTATATAATCTATATACATTTCTGTTTTGCGCGTATCAAATACAATGGTAGTAAAACCAGATTTTTCTTTAACATAGACTCTATTGCTTGATATTTCCATTTTTAAAACCCTTTTGTTCGTGATTTATATATAAGTCTTCCCGGTGACCAAATTTTATTATATAAAATTGATGTTTGTTTATGAGCTAGCGGCGCTTTATCCAGTGATCTCATCAATAAATATTCCAACATATATGCCTCTTCGGTATTAGCAGCTGGAAGATATGACGCTTCTAAAAGTTGTTCTGAATGTCTTTTTATAATTCTTCTTATTGATTTTCTCATTCTTTTCTCTGTTCCTTTTCCAATATAATATCCAAATTTGACCAACTGTTACATTTTCATCATCCATCCCCAACGGGTCAGCAAGCACAATGAGATTGACCCAAGCGCGGGGCAAAAAATTCCCCTCATTGAGGGGTGGCAGACGCAGTCTGACGGGGTGGATTCAGTCTCCAAACCTATAATTTTCAAAATCTTATAGGTTTACGGAACATCGCCCATCGCATCAACCCCATTGTTCTATAAACGTTTAATCCATTCGGGATTTATGTATTGTTGCGTTTCAAAAATTCCCATCCGCCGGAGGGGTGTCCGCAGGACGGGGTGGTTTCTCATTCCTCGGTGGCAGACGCAGTCTGACGGGGTGGATTCAGTCTCCAAACCTATAATTTTCAAAACTTTATAGGTTTAAGGCAATTCGCCAAGTACATCAACACAAATTCTACAAACGTGCAATCCCTTCGGGATTTAATACGCTGCCGCATTTCAAAAATTCCCCTCATCTAAAGATTAATTACCATCACACATACTCCTTCTATGTTCTGCCCATCCCTTGCTGTGAAATGGGCAGAAAACAGTGCATAGTTGTTATTGTTTGATGAGAGTTGTGGTATAGCGTGTATTGTGAACCTCAACACTAAAAAGATATATGCCTGCGGGTAATGCGCTCATGTCTATGGTTGAGATGTCGGTGTTATATGCAGAAAAGACGACCGTGCCCAGCATGGAATAGAGTATAACCGTTTGATTATGATGTGGGTATGGATGATGAAAATATACTCTGTCATTGACGGGATTGGGTGTGATTATCAAGGAGTTGGGATTATCAAGTTCTTGAATATCTAAAACACCCACGCTGAATTGAGCGGATTGGGCACTGCATGATGCGAGATCCGTAATTTCTACGTTATAATCACCGGATTGTTTGAGCGTAAAGCGTTGTTCGGTTGCGCCGGGTATTGTTTGTGCATTGCGATACCATTGATATGCAGAGGCGGGAGAGCTGAAGAGCGTATCGCCTATGCGATTAATTGTTGGTATGGGCGGTTTTTCGGCAAAGGTGATGGTAAATGGTTCGGATGTTCCCTCGCATGTATTATCATCGGTGACTTTGACGGTAAATGTTCCATTTTCTGTGATGGCAATGGTTTGTGTTGTTGCGCCATTCGACCATAGATAGGTTTTGTATCCCTGTGGGGCGGCGAGTGTGACGGTATTGCCCGTGCAAGGTATGCCATTCGTGCGTGAGATGACGGGTTTGAGTGTGCTGCTGATGGTGACGGAATAAGTTTGCACGGAGACGCATCCTAATCGGTCACGGACAACACTGACGGAGCCGCTTTGTTGTTTCCATTGTACTTTGATGGAGTTAGTGCTTTGGCCTTCGATGATATCGCCATTGATGACTTGCCATGTTGTGGACGTATTGTCACTTGCTTTAACATTATATGTTGCGCCGGCATTCTCGCACAGTGAGTTTGGTCCAGTGATGACTTTATCGGGATAGGGTTTTGCGGTGACTTGTATAGGTGCTGATTGGGCTTTGCAATTTTGCTGATTGGTCACGGTTACGGTATATGTGCCGGATTGTTTGGCGGTGATGGTGCGCGAGTTTGCCCCATTCGACCACAGATAGGTAGCAAAACCGGTTCCGGCATCAAGGACGGTGCTGTCGCCTTCGCAGAAAACGGCGGGGCGTAATGGTGTGATGGACGGCGTCGGCTTGGGTAATATGGTCACGGTGACTGCGGGTGATAGGGCACTGCAATTGAATTGATTGGTTGCTTTGACGGTATAGATGCCACCCGTGGTCACTTTGATGGAGCGTGTTGTTGCGCCATTCCACCATTCATAACTTGTGAATTGTCCTGTGGTTAATGTGAGTGTATCACCATCGCAAAGCGATAAAGACCCCTCGGCTGTGATGATGGGTTGGGGTAAGGGATTGACCGTGACCGTGACGGTATCGCGGACAGTACAATTATTGGCATCGGTGATGGTGAGGATATAGAGCGTGGTTTGTGTGGGTGATGCCGTCGGTGCCGGTAATGCCGGATTATTTAACCCTGTTGTCGGCGACCATGAGTATGTATAAGGAGCAGTGCCATTGGTGGCAACACCACTGCCGATGGTTGTGCTGCTGCCGGAGCATATAATTTTATTTTTTTCACCGACATTTGCTCTGGGCTGGGGAAAAAGACTGATGGTCACAGAGTCAATATTGCTGCATCCATTGGCATCGGTGACGGTCACATAATATTTTGTTGCTGCCGTGACGGTGAGTGATGGATTGGAAGATGTCGGGTTAACTATGCCTATTGTCGGTGTCCATGAATAATTGTAAGGACCTGTGCCATTGCTGACAGTGGGTGTGCCGCCCAAGGTGATAGAACTTCCAACGCATGCATTGCGATTTACTCCGGCATCCACAGAAAGCTGCGGATAGGGAATAATGGTATCGCGTGAAGTGGAAACGCAATTATTGGCATCGGTGACAGTGAGTGTATAGACTCTTGTTTCATTGAAAGTGTAGACACTGATTATCGGATTGGCTATGGTCGGATTACTCAGATTATTTGTCGGCGACCATGAGTATGTATAGGGTGGCTGCCCGCCTGATGCTGCGGGAGTTGCCCCTAATGTTACGGCTGCGCCAAAGCATGGTCTTTTTATACCACCGGAGCGTGCCGTGGGCGTTGAGTTCACGGTAATATAATTTGTTCTGGTAAGTGTATTGGCTCCATTGCCATTGGTGGCGGTGAGTTTGACGGAGTATGTGCCCGGTGAGGTATAAGTATGTGTTGGGTTTTGAGTTGTATAATCTGTTGAGCCATTATTGTCAATATCCCATGCCCATTGTGTGGGAGTATTGCTGCTTTGATCGGTAAAGTTGACAGTAAGCGGTGCGCAACCTGCGGTTACTGAGGCAGTGAATTGTGCCACAGGCGGTAAACTTACCTGACAATTGGAGGCATTCAAAGCTGTCATAATAGAAGGTCCGCATGATTTTGAGGAGGTACTGTATGCGACCACATCGGCACCGCCGGGTATGTCCGATGAAGTATTGAGATTGCGATTATCCGAGTTGGGCCCGATGGCATAGTGCATGATGATGGCAGTATTGATGACATGACCCAATTGATGGGCATGACCTAATTCATGAAGGCACACTGATTCGAAGTCAAATCTATTGCCGGTGGTTGCTTGAGGTCCAAAATTCCATCCCGAAGGAGTGGGTGAATTGCGAAAAATCATATCAATTGCTGTCGGATACCAGACTCCCGTTCCGCATGATGTCCAATAATTATAGGTTACACCCAAAACTCCCGAGGGTAAACCGGCATCATTAAATGCGACAACATTCACGCCATCGCTGCCGCTTTCCGAGTTCACGGACGTTGTGCCTGTGGCAATTTTAAGATTGACAAAAGTACCGCATCGCCATGATTGTAATGCTCGTTTGAAAGCATTGGCTGCATCAGTATTATTATTGAAATTGGTATTGAAGGTAAAGGTCATTCCTCCGGAGCCATCCTGATTTTGCAACCATGTTTTATATTGGATATTGCTTGAGGTGACATTGAGTAAATTATACGAAATTGTTAATGTTTGGCTTGATGTGGCTTGTGTGCCATCCACACCCGTCACACGCACCTGACCTGTGCCTGCGGAGGTGCGTACTTCGACTTGAATTTGTGTATTTGACCATGATACAATATGTGATGCCAGAGCCGAAACCCACGTTGCACCGCCATCATCGGCACTTTTGAATTCTACTTTGGCATTACCTGTATAGGATGCACCAAAACCGCTGCCGTTAATAGTCAAAACGGCATCATTCCCTGCCGTCAATGTGGTAGGATTGATGGAACTGATGGAGGCATTAAGTGTTTGTTCTTCTCTGTATTTTGATGATGTGGCAATATCAAGATTTTTATAGACCACCGACATTTTACCCACAAGTGATTCGATGGTTGCATAGAGAGTAAGCCGATGATAAGTTGCAAAGGGGTCGCGTGCCGAGATATTATCTTCGGAATAGGTGATAATACCTTGCACACCGCCATAAGCATCGAAGGGTTTGATGGGGCTTTGTTGGCTTAGGTGAGGATTATGAACGGGACTCGATTGTAAGAAAAATATACCGTTCATCGGCAGATTCAATTCAATACCCGGCGATACATGCACCGCCTGATTGCCCACAATGCCGCCTTTGACGATAAGCTCAAATTGATCCTTCAGCGCACCTTTCCACACTCGATACGGTTCAATTCGATATGCCGTGTAAATCATTGATTTGTCGGAGTTAAAGAAACTTTGTCGGGCAATGACCTTGCCTTCGACAATGGCAGTAGATTGAGCGCAGCGTTCTTGGAGAGAAACGGGAAAGAGCATACATTCTTCAGAAGCTACTGCCACCAAATGCATGGCGCAGAGCAAAGAAAGAATAAGGGTAAAAAGGCGACGATTCATAATCATACCTCGAAGAATTGATACATTGTGACTATCATAGTTTCAAAATTACGCAAATCCTACAATTACAGAGATTTGTAATGGTATGGCGGAGCACGGTATTGTAGTGCAAAGTACGGGAACTGAGAGAAAACAGCCAAGCAATAAACAGTAAAGAAGTTTCTAAAGCAAGTTTTTCTTTGCTCTTAGAGTTACACCACGATTTTTGTTATTGATTGTACGATTGGGATAACTAATTCAACATTGCTTTGATGTATGTACATGGTAATGAGAAAATTAGTTCCAAAAGACCCTCTCTTGGGAAGTCTTTCAATGGAATGATTTTCTTCCATCATAAAGGGTATATGTAAGCTTTCAAGTTTTTCGGCGATATTTTTTGCATCAGCTACGGGAAAATCGCCTAATAATATTAAATGGTCATCACTCATTTTTACACTTTTTATTGATTCGTCAATATCGTTACTTGTTTATATCATAAAAATGATATGTTTTTTCGATTTACAATGCTATATCTCCCGCATTCACCCAAAGCGCATTTTATGTTCTCAAAACTACACAATCTTCTTACACAGACAAAACGTATGAAAAAAATATAAATGTGTTGTGTGAGAGCCGCGACTATTAGCATTCGTGATGTATTCCCATCCGTTTGCTCACTTCAATTTTTAAATGTTCATAGTTACTTAATTCTATAATTTTCACTTGGTCTGAATCTTTAAGACCACAAGCTGCTGTGGTGATGATAGGTATTCCTTTTGAAATGGCGTTTAAAATTTGTCTTGGTTGATGCTCTATATATGTTGGATAAACGACAAGTCCTATTTGGTCAAAATTGCCGTTAAAATTTTCAATATGTAATTCATTCCAAAAATTATCATTCTCAGTTGTTCTTCCGGAAACTGTCAAGTTTAATTGAAGCTCACTTGCTAATCTTCGAATCTCATAAGCACCCTTTCTTCCAATAGCTGAAGCCGGAAAAAGCACTTTATGTCCGCTCGCTTGTCCGTTTGACGATGGAGGAATGAACCAATCCAATGTAACAACTTTGTTTTTGAAGATTTCAGCAATTTCTGTGTGAGGTGTAATTATTTGTCGTGCTTTTTTTAATGCTTTGTTTTCAAGCTCGATTAATTTTTTACCGGCTCTGAAATCGTTAAGAGTTGGGCTTTCAGGATGATGTAAAAATGCGTGATCCAGTCTTTCGTGAAGCTTCTCAAATGGAAGTCTTGTCATTAGTACATCAAAAGTCCTACCACCTAATGCGCCTGTTTCAAATACGAATGGTAACAAGTTTTGTGAGATAACTACATGTGTTGAATCTATTGGAATTTTTCGTGCTGCTGCAACAGCTATTTTCTTGTCGAGTTGCAATGCAAGTTCAAAAACATTGTTTTTATGTTTGGGGAAAAAACGAAGTTTTAACGCTCTATAAATTCCTTGAAAGTTTGTTGCTGTAGTTTTTTGCGACTTTGCAGCACTCCAGGCATATCTGTCTGTTTTTATGAATGTGCTTTGCTTAAGTGGTACAATAAAATTATCGGAATCTGTGGTTATATCCTTGATATATCGGTCGTATTCGGGCCATTTTTCGTCCAAAATAAATGTTGTTGTTGCAATATTCTGTTTCATCGAAGTTCTATCTTGATGTTTGAAACAGGCAAAGTTTCCGCAAGAGTAGCAATCGTTGAGTTTGTTGGATTGTCGCAAATTTGAATTATTGTCAGTTGATTTTACATTTTTTTGTGCACTTTTAAAACCTACCACCAACTTATCTGAGGTTAACACCGTCTCAATTCTAAAATCAAAGGAAGATTTAAAACGTAAGTCAATATAATTCCATTTTACAGTTGCGTCACGATCTTGTTCAGATAGTGATCCCTTAATTACTTTTGTGTGTTTGTGTCTTTCAATGATGTCAAAATTTGCCTTAAGTGCAGCGTCATAAAGTGCGTTTGAAAGTTGGCAAAGCCCGCCTGCAATTGTTGGAACAATACAACCTTCTCTAATTTCTCGACCCATCACATAGCTTTTTCCAAAATTTGGATTGCCAATATGTTTCCAAAAACTAAAAACTTCGTTTGCTTTTACTTCAAGTCCGTGAAGTTTCCTCGCCGAAATTCGTAAGTTTTCAATTTTTCCTGCTGTCAAAATCCAATTTTCTTTATTGTCGAATGGATTCCAAAGGTCACTTTCAGAAAATGCAATTACCGGTTCGTTAATCAAAAATTGATTGTCCTTGAATTTTGGCATAGGAGTAAGCAAATTCTTGAAGATCCGATTTCCGGTCAATATGATGGTTTTCATCTGAAATATTGCGTCGTTTATAACACTATGTTTTTCTGTTAGTTGCTGTTTATTCATGGGGTCATGTTAGCATTAGACATAATGGCTGATGTATATATGTATCGGCGTATGTCATTATATTAATTTAGTTTACTATAAAATTTGATATAAGCACTATTCTTCAATTTACCGTTATATCGGCTATTGCCGCATATATGCTGCTAAAAACTGATTTTTATTATTTTTTTAACAGTGCTGCCTGAATTCCGTTCAATCTCGATAAAGAAAACTCCATCCAATTGATTTTCAATGTTAATTAAAAAATTTTGTCCAATCTCGCTGATACTGTAAATTTTTTGTCCCAAATAATTGAATACATTAATAGTTACTAATTCGTTTTTTTCGATTAGTTTCACAGTAAATATACCACCCGATGGATTTGGATATACAATTATTTGTTTTTCAACGGGATAGGTTCCTACAATCGTTGATGTGAAATTGCTTTCTTTCGCACCTATATCAGGTTTTATGCCATTATAATCATAAAATCCTTGTATATTATTACCTGCATCTATCAACGGACTTGCGGCTGTTAATTCAAAGTTTCCGGTTACTGAAGATACAAACAAGGGATTAACTTGAATGGGATTTAGAATGGAAATATTAGGGCTGCCTGAAATATTGGCTAATGTATTTTCAAGGTTGCTTATATTATTGATTTCTGAACAGTTAAACTGACCGTGAATGTGTTTGACTTTTACGATGGGAGAGTTTATATTGAATGAGAAATAATTATCATGGGCTGATGTGATTTGAAAATCTCCATTAATTGCATTGTGAGCTAAATCAAAATAGAAAAAAGGAAAACTATTGGTATGTGAGTATGAGTTATTCATGAAAATGGCTTTTCTCCATTCTGCTTTCCATGATGTAAGAATAAACCCTAGGGTGTCTGATGCGTGAAATGTGTTATTAAAGAAGTATAAGTTTCCGACTGAAATATTACCAATGTAGCCTGAGTTAGTTTTGATGCCAATTCCTTGTCCCATATAGTTATTTGAAAGAGGATTACAACCTATAAAATAAGGATCGTCTTGTTCATTTCTTCTGCCCGTCATTCCGTATAATACATTCCGGTAAAAGTACCGTGGACCAATAAGGGGCGGAGCGGCAGAAATGCCTGCCATAGGACGGATAATTTCGTTATTCCACACTCTTATGTTAGACCAAAGACCATCGCATTCTATAGCATCAAAGTTGTCAATGAACACATTGTCATGAATATCAATTTCTTCTTTCAGTCCTATATCGAAATAGCTTTCAATGCCAGAATTGACACCATCAAATATATTATTTCTAAAAACTACAGATTTTGATTCATGTACAAATACGCCCGGGGTTTCTACACCTCTTGCTCTCGAAGATGATACTGTTGCTACAATTGTGTTGACGAAATCATTTGATTTTTTTATCATTGCATGTGACCATTTACCGGCATTGTGCTTGAATAGGCAATTTTGAATAGTAAGGTTATTGCATTGATTCGTAAATAATATATGGTTAGTGTTGAATATGAAACGACAACTGTCAAAATAAATATGGTGCACATTTCTTAAATCAAATACGGTGGCTGCGTATGAGTCATTGCTGTTATCCGGACTATTTAGCATGGGTTTGCCATAGTATCTGAATTCAATGCCTTTAATTTTCAAATAAGCATTTTTATTGTTGCCGTAAACCGTTAGAAATCTGAACGCATTTGAAACTTTTACTATAGTTGCGTTGGGGTTGATTCCGGTGTTTGTCTTAATCCAAATAGTGTCTTCATCACGTACAAATCCATCATGCCCAAAATTTAAGTCACTCAAGTTATAGTTACCAAGCAAAACATTAGCTTTTAATGACGGATATGGATAAAGAGCTTTATTGTCCAAAATACAAATATTGGAATGAGAAGTTCCCGGTGGTGTGGGTGTAAAATATAAATTGGGGATTGTAGCATGGGCTGTCCATGAGCTTGTGATAGTAGTACCGGCGTCAAAAACCGGCGATGCTCCGCGTTCAGCAATCAATAATATTGAATTTCCCTCTGTACAGTGATTGTTTAAAGTAAGTTGCAAACCGCTTGTATTATAAATGCCATCTTTAACAATAATAATAGTACCACATACCACTTGACCGGATGAAAAAAGTGTGGAAAGATTACAGGGATTACTTTGGGTATAGTTACCTGTACCGGACGGCGACACCCACTTCATGATTCCCGTTTGATTAAAATCTGGGGAAAGTAAGGTTTTTGTTTGGGCTACGGCAAGGGTTTTGGGGTTTGACCCGGAATAAACCGTTACTCTTATTTGATACATCATGTTTTCAATCAAACCGAAAATACTTCCACGAAATTCTTCCGTATTGTTTAATAATATTTTATCGGGTTGATACCCCAAAAGCCAGTTGTCCGCTTGTGATTGTTTGTATTCAATTATGCAACTATCCGCAGATGAGATATTTGTAACTTTTACACCTATTGTATTATATAACGGAGTAATCTCCAGAGTCTGTCCTGTTATGTTTTGAATACATATCATTACAAAACTGAATGCAATGTATTTAACTCTGCTGCCCATAAAATTTGCTTATAACCTGTGTGTAGCTTACACAAACATTTACGCTTGCTGCATTAAATGCTCGATTTGTAAAAGTCCAACGAGATTCCGCATATCTCTCGTATTCACCCAAAGCGCATATTGTTTCCTCAAAACTACAAAATCTTCTTACACAGACAAAACGTATGAAAAATATATAAATGTGTTGTGTAAAACGCCCACTTCTGCTATAATTAGGTTTTATTTGCTCTCTTTGAGAACCATATCAATCGTTATAGCACTTGAAAGTATAGCAATTTTATGTTCAATATTTGAATAACCGGATTCAATATGCACATTATACTTGTCTGCTGATGTGAAAATCTCTTTCATTGCCCCAGCCCATTTTTTTGAAATGGTGCCAATTTGATTGTTGGAAGCATCCGCAATTGTAAAATTCCATGCACTCCAATCACCGCTAATTTCAGCAATGAGAACATCAGAAGAGTCAAATATTTTAAATGTAGGTTTGAATAGTGTGAACTTTTGTTTGATTGTCCCAATTGTATTTCCCTGAGCATTCTTAACCGTGATTTTCGACATAAAAAATGACCATCCGCGCGATATAGAAGCTTCTACATCGTTGTCAGAATTTTTAATTTCCAAGTGAAAAGGAAGCATCGTTTTGTTAAGTAACAGTCTAAGTATTTTATTGCCTAAGCTAAGTTTTTGCGCTATGGTACCTATGTTCTCTCCTTTTTCATTGTATATTTGATAACAGTTTTCAAGTTTGAAAAAGTTTACCTTCTCGTCTATGAAGTAAGAGTTTGAATCGAAGAAATTTGTTTTCATAAAGATATTGTTAATTTTTCCTACTCGTTTGGCTTTTCGGATTACGCCCCATTTTTTGTGGTTGATGGGTCCCACTTTTTACTAAAAATTTTATGGACTTACTCTAATAATCAAGAGAAGTTCAAAAGTCAGCAATTCTCTTATCAGGAGTATCTTATTGTGCAGTTTTTTTAAGTAATGAGAGACCTGTCCTCTTAGTTTTGTGCAGAACGCTTTTTGTTTCTCATCACTACAAAATATTCTGATAAAATACGAGTCCGCAGAATCAACAGAATTGTAATCTATTACGGTCCAAGCCATTTCCTATTGCTCAGTATGTAGGTCTGAATTCCCTTAAAGAAAAAAAACTATTCCGGTGGAATTTGTTTGGGTAATGGTTTGGGAATTGGCAACCCTTCATCCACACTACGCAAAGGCACTGATTCTATTTCTAAAGAACCGCGTTTGCGGCGCTCTCTTCTTTCTTTCCTAGACTCTTTTTTAGGTTCTTTTGTTGTTTCGGCTTTTTTCTCGACTTTTTCTTTTGCCACCTCTTTTTGGGGTGGTTCTTTTTTGGGTTGCTGAACAATTGGTTTTTCTTTAGCTATTTCTTTTTTCGGCAACTCCTGTTTTGGTTGTTGAATAATTGGTTTTGCTACCTCTTTTTTTTGCGGTTCTTGTTTTGGTTGCTGAATATTTGGTTTTTCTTTGGCTATGTTTTTTTTCGGTAATTTTTGTTTTGGTTGTTT
>JAFLBY010000298.1 GCA_017302855.1 Candidatus Kapaibacterium sp. | reverse complement strand
ACCGCGCCAAGCAATGACGTTGACAAAACCGGAAACCAAATGGGAACTCACTGAAGTTGAACAGCACAATATGTTCACACATAACTTGCAATTGTTTGGCGAGCCACAAGATACCGCAATACAAGGATCTGCTCCATCAATTATCAATGTGGCTGAACGCGAACAGCAATTGCGACAAGAGTGTTCTCAATTAGCTTCGCGATTAACGACCATATTGAGAAATTCAGGAAAATCATTGCAAATCAGCCATATTCACGCCGAATCGAAAAAAAGATTTGGCAAACCGCAAGAATTAATGAGTATCCCGGAATTGTTGCAAAAAAAAGCATGGTTGGATCGTTGTCTTATGGCAAGAAAAATTGTCTAATTTAATCGTAAAGGTACACTGAAATGAATATGACAGAATCAAATATAAGTATTCAAGGGGTGAATCTCCTTGATATAGCACATCGTTATGGAGCACCTGTATATGTCTATGACGCAGATGTCATAAAACGTCAATACGACACTTTACTCGATGCATTTTCCGGCGTTAATGTCAAAATTAAATTTGCTTGCAAAGCTTTGTCTAATATTTCTGTGATGCGGCTTTTACGATCATTTGGTTCAGGGTTAGACACCGTGTCCATACAAGAAGTGGAATTGGGTTTATATGCCGGTTTTGAGCCACATGAAATCATCTATACGCCGAATTGTGTTTCGTATGAAGAAATTCAATCAGCAATCGGCAAAGGTGTTGTGGTTAATATTGATAATTTGTCGGTGCTTGAAAGGTTCGGACATGATTATGGAAACAGTGTTCCATGTTGTGTTCGCTTAAACCCTCATATTCTTGCCGGTGGTAATCATCATATTCAAACCGGACATATTGACTCAAAATTTGGTATTTCGATTTATCAACTTCGTCATTTATTACGTATTGTTCAAACTTACAATATTAGAGTAAACGGCTTGCATGTCCATAGTGGTTCCGACATTTTAGATGCCGGTGTTTTTTTACAGGGCGCTGACATTATTTTTGATGCCGCTCGCAATTTCTCCGATTTGGAGTTTATTGATTTTGGCAGCGGTTTCAAGGTTGCCTATAAGGATGATGATGTAACAACCGATATTCAGGATATGGGCAAAAAAATATCTAAAGCATTTAATGAATTTTGTGATGAGTATGGCAAAAAATTAGAACTCTGGTTCGAGCCCGGTAAATATTTGGTCAGTGAAGCCGGTTATTTTCTTGTCAAAACGAATGTGATTAAGCAAACTGTATCTACGGTTTTTGCAGGAGTTGATTCTGGGCAAAACCATCTTATACGACCAATGTTTTATGATGCATATCATCGTATAATTAATATCTCCAATCCCGAAGGCACTCCGAGAGTATATTCTGTGGTCGGGTATATTTGCGAAACAGATACTTTTGCTTGGGACAGAAAAATCGCCGAAATTCGCGAAGGTGATATTTTATGTTTTCTTAATGCCGGTGCTTATGGGTTTACGATGAGTAGTAATTATAATTCCCGATTGCGCCCTGCCGAGGTCTTGGTTTATCAAGGAAAAGATATACTCATTCGTCGCCGAGAATCGTTGGATGATATTTTATCCACTCAAATCGAGGCTGTCTTTTAGTTAATGCACCGAAATTTCTTTTCGTGTTTCATCCATTGTGAATATAACAAGTTTATTCACCAAAGAAGCATGTCCGATTTTTCTTAATAAATACGGCGGTAAAGCTCGGAATTTTAATTGCGATATAATAATAATGGTTCCTTTGGTATTCAAAGAAGGAATAGAATAAAGACCGCTTCTCGACTCAAATGGCGGAATAGTTCTATTTTCGATTGCATCTGCCTCCCAAAAGAAGTCAATCTCTTTACCATGTTTCTTAGCTATACCGTTAAAGATAGTCAAATCATCGTCTTTAGCTAATAATCCTTTTTTCACATATTCACTGTGATGATTGCGAAGGTCACCATTGCCGTCAAGAGTGCCCGATTGATAAATGGTATCGCCGTTTTCTTTATTGATTGCCACCATTTCTATCCACAATTGTCTTTCATAAATTGTTCCGGAAGGTAAATTATGTCCGGTTGTTGAATTATAAACAGTTGCTCTTACTTTGAATGATGAATTTTTTGGAACAGAATCCGGCGTAAAAATCGAATATTTTGACGAAAAACGCAATAATGAATCAACGGCTTTAATTGTTTCTTCTCTACCCGGAAAATCATCGGTAAGAGGAATATCTACACCTATCATTTTGTGTTCATGTACTTTTCGTATGGGTCCTCCTACGGCTGCGGGAGCATCGGTGTAGTGCATGTGACATTCTTGGCAACTGACGGGTCTTGCCGGATATACACTTTGTTTCCATTCTTTATATGTTTCCTCTACGACGATTCCATTTTGCGAAGTGACCATGTGGCATGGCTCACAGATTTCCGATGTACCATATTTAGGAACATACTCCGATGTATGAAAACTATTTGCTATAGGATTGGGAATACTTCCTTGTTTGACTTTATCGGTTCGAAATGTAGGAA
>JAFLBY010000297.1 GCA_017302855.1 Candidatus Kapaibacterium sp. | reverse complement strand
ATTCTATAAACCTGTCATCCCGTTGGGATTGAATTTCATCCCATCCATCGGAGGGGTGTCCGTAGGACGGGCTGGGTACTCATTGAGGGAAATGTTCGGATTATTTTTTAGTTTTATTATGCCATTTTTAATGGTGAATCATTACTTTACCATAGACTGTCTTCTGTGATGTTGTTATTTTCACAATATACATTCCTATCGGTAATTCTTTTACTGAGAGAGTATGTGAGTTAGTGAATGGTTCATTGATTATAATATTGCCTGTTAATTCTGCTATTGTCAGCACAGCATTTTGTGCGGGATAGGAAATAGTAAATTCCTCATTTGCAGGATTGGGTGCGATAGTGATGTCTGTTGATTTTTCCGGTTCGGGATTCTGCGACGTTGTCAGAAACGTTAATCGTAGTATTTTTCCTTCACCGGGCAATAAGGTAACTGCTATTTTATCTTGATGTTGAATTGTTGCATTTTTGCTGTTACCAAGTTCTTGTAATACAATTTTTGTCGGTTTTATCGGTAAAGAAGAAAAATCAAAGGGAATGATTATATGGCGGCTGCCTTTTTGGCAATAAGGATGAAATGTTTCAAGATTTGTGTTTTGCATATTGAGTAAAGAATCAAATTCGGGCGTTGGCAGTGAACAAAATTTCTCTTTTGTGCTTATTTCCGGGTCGAATAATGTAGTGCCGAAGCTGAGAGATTCTTGGGGTGATATAGTAAATACGGGATCAAGGCGACGATTGAGTATGCCAATATAAAGTGATGTTGAGTCTTGACTGTCTCTGAGTATGGTCATATCAAAAAAACTGCTGTCGGCTGCTTCCGGTTTTTCATAGACCACGGACTTTGTCGTAGCATCGTATGATAATTTTTGTGTGGTACTTGATGGAATATCAAAATAGTTCTCAAAAAATATTTGCGTGGTTGTATCGCGATGGAGAGAATATGTTTTGTATCCTTTTGCATACCATGAATCTAAGCGCAAACGAGCGAGAACGGTTTGTATCGAAGTCATTTTATCTTGGAATTTTTTTAATTCATGGCGCATACTTTTTCTGCCAAGATATATTTTATTTTTCTGCACTCCCTGATATGCTGCAATGGTATCTAAGGGTTGAGCATAAATATCAATCCTCATCGGATCATTGATTTGCACATAATCGCTGCCAAGAATATCATTATGATGCCATGCGTGATTATCGGGATTTTTGGGAAGAAATGCATGGCTGATTGTAAATTGATGAGGGGAAATAAATCCCATTTTTCTTTCATTAAATTCAAATCCTGAAGTATCCGGTAAATTTGAAGTTTCATCCCACATATCGGAAAGGATTTTTGAACGTGATGTCCAGACTGCAAATCCTTTCATACCTAAAACACATTGAAGCCAAAGACTAAACCGTAATTCTTCGCCGGAGTTCATTCTTACGCCATCAATGCGTGCAGTACGCGGACAGGTAATGCCGGGTGTGCATGTTTTGTAATCGTTGTAACTATAATTGAACAATTGAATACGCGGAGACCACCACATACTTGCCAGCCACGAGTGCTTTGTGTCGAAGAGCATAAATGGATCGGTAGCATATTTTGCAATATATCCTTCGATTGTAATTAATGATCATGGGTGATATTGCGGTAAAAAGCGATAAAAAATTTCATTGTGCATTTGCGACACAGGTACATTTCCAAAAGTATATTGTTCTTTTTTATCGGGAGAAAAATAGCCATTAAATATTCCGAGATTTTTTTCTTGGTTGCCTCCGCGGGAATACCAAGAAAAAGGTGCTGCATTATGCGGGATGAGACTATAGGTATCGCCTCGCCAATTTTCTTTTGTATTTGTCTCCCGTGCAAAATGTTCTGAATAATGTCGCAATTGAGCGGCGCGATAGATATTCTGCGCGTCAACGCCGTCAATGCCATTGCCATTTTCATCAAATTCGCGGATGAGCCATTGTGTCGTATAGCCTGTTTCTGTCATGCCGCGTCCTTGAAGAATATGATTGACATATCCCAGAGCATGGAATGCACGAGGCGGTTCTTCTTCCGGTAACCATATTCTATGCCATCGAATATTTCCCGCGTATGCTCCTTGCCATTCATCATTACGTACAAATCTTCCATGATGTAAACTGTCGAGTGTCTGGAGCAATGAGGATTGAATGACATAATCAAATTCTCCTCGCAGAAGTCTTTGTGCCATTGGTGTTTCCAAGCGAACCCAATCAATTGCGACGGGACTTTTTCCCATATATAGTATTTCGGGTTCCATCCTTTTTATGGTACCATCCGCAGCGGTGGATGTGTCATGTGCCGGTAAATTCGGTGCCCAAAGACGATGATTTTCGGAGCCGTCAAGTATAATATTACGAGGTAAACTTTCATCACCTTTTAAGCGAAAATGTGCTGTCAACGTTATATCTTTCTGTGGAGGCAACATAGAACGTGTGATGACAAAATCTTTACGTATTGTTTTGTGAAGCGGCAACGTAAGACCACGTTCAAATGGCGGAAGAGTTGCGCGCATGGGAAGAGGGGAGACATCAC
>JAFLBY010000296.1 GCA_017302855.1 Candidatus Kapaibacterium sp. | reverse complement strand
GCGCGGTTCATCAAGCATTCTCTTCTGTTTAATTGCAATTCCTTGTTGTTCTTCACTGGCAATCCAATCAAGAATTTCTACAATTCCCGAATCTTTGGCAACAAAAATATCACAAATATTATTCTTTTCACCAAAAGGCGCATAATACCTCATGCCCCTAAATAATTGCTGTAAAGTTTTGGAATGCGCACGTACCAAATCCGCTTTCACAATTATACTGATTGGCTTAATATCGGTTCCCTCCCCTATCATATCTACCTGTACCATCACATCAATTTTACCATTTCTGTAATCATCAAGAAACATATTTCTTTCTTGTTCGGGGACATCCTGCCCAATTCTTTCACTTCGAAATTGCGGATAGTATAGACGAATAAATTCGAGCATAGCTGCGGCATGTTTATTACTCATCGCAATAACGAGTAATTGATGATTTCTGATACCTGAACTTTCTACGGTAGATATTTGTAATTTACGCCTTGCATAAATTTCATCAAACCGCCTAAAAGCTGGCGCAAGAAGCGACTCTAAATATACTTCATGAAAACGCAACTTTTTACGCGCTAAAAATACATCAATATCATTGCCATCACCCAGACTTGCCATTTGTTCCAACGAAAACACAACGGTTTCGCCTGTCTCTTTATTTTTTAATCGAATGCTGTAATCAATAACATGTGCTTGTACTCTTTTTAATATTTTTCCCTCAGTATGGGCATCACGCAATGATACCTCATGAAGTGCCACATAGTATTGTTCAATCTTCTCACCATTTCTGCGAAAATCAAAAGGTACACCAAACAATGTTTTATTGTCTGCTCGCATCGGCGTACCGGACAAAGATATGCTGCATGAATGGCTAAACTTTTTTATTTTCTCCGCCCATAAACCATCATCAGAAAGATGATGCACTTCATCAAAAACGAACATACAAGGTGCGCTTTCGCAAAATGTAAGAAGTGCCTTATGTCCCCCTTTTCCACTGGCATATTGATAGGTCGTAATAATGATATCTGTGGAAATGTTTTTGAGAAAAGCTCGTTCGGAATCGGCTACACAAAATGAAAACGATTGTGCACCAATATTAGAAAATAGTTTCTGCAACTCATTTTTATCTGCATATTGGTCACGTAAATTACCTCTTGGTACAAAAACCACTAATTTTTTTGCAATCCCTAAACTATGAGCAACCACAAACGAAGACAAAGCAGTAATCGTTTTTCCATAACCGGGAACAAAGACCCCTAAGTGGTTCATTTCATTGTTTTTGAATGCGGCACTTAATTTAGTTAAAAATATTTCTTGTCCTTTTCTGAAGCGAAATCCATTTCTTAGTTTAATTCCATCTATAGATATTTTCGCTTCTTTGTCTAATGCTGCATGTATCATAGTATTTATTACTTTTCCCCCACTTTACTCATATTTTCAAATTCGATTACACAAATACAAACAGTTTCAAGAACCTAGTAGCAGGATTCTCAAATATTATTCTCACTATCATAACATTATTCTGATTTTGTTGTCGGATTCTTTAAAAGCGGTGGCTTTGCTTGTGATTTTTGTTTTTTCTGCACTTCTATTGTAGATACCAACAAACTTGGAGAACTTGCAGATACAGGGACACCTCCAGATTCAGCACCACACACACCGTTAAATATACCTAAGTCATTGGCTGCAACAACAATATTATTGAATGTGGTTAATGGAGTACCTATCAAATCTACACCACGCACAATCTCATCAGGTCTGCCATCGGCAAACACTTTATATACGAGTAAGGGCTGCACATTAAAAGCATTGGGCACTGTTCTGCCTGTGAAGGTAAAACCACCACTGATTTCAACAAAATACAATCCGTACTCTTTTTTCTGTTTTTTACATTCTTCACGTAAGCGCTGTTTAAGTGTATCGAAAGGTATGGTGTTTTTAGCTAGTACCATCAAATTTGATTGCCTTGCCACAGGCGGTAATCCGGCTTGTCTGCGACCATGACCATTCGAGACCGGAAAATTTTCAATTGGTGAACGAGACATAAGAAAATTCTTAAACACACCGTCTTTCACGGCAATAACTTTTTCTGCCTTCACTCCTTCATCATCATATTTAAAATAGCCGACGATATCTTTATTACCTAATTTTTTTTGTGTTGGATCAAAAACAACATCAATAAAATCCGGTAAGATTTTTTTGTTTAGGAATGACTTAAATGTCTGACTTGAATTCGGATCTTTTTGTCTGTGACCTTCAACTCTGTGACCAAATATTTCATGAAAAAACACTCCACTTGCTTCACCACTTAAAATTGCCGGACCCGTAAAAGTTTCAGCCAAAGGAGCATTACGCAATTGTCCTAATATTTCGATGAGTTTACGTATATCATTACTCATTTCCGTTTCCGAAGGCAGCCCTTCTGTTGTAAATCCAAAATAGCTTCGATACAAAGGTAAAGTCATGCCGTCCGATGCTTTGGTCATACCATTGGTAAAACATCGTACATTGGTTTCGCTTTGTTGAATTTCCGCACCTTCGCTGCTTACAAAATATTTTGTGATAATATCTGCTTGAAAATATACATCACCGGAATATATTGCCGGAT
>JAFLBY010000295.1 GCA_017302855.1 Candidatus Kapaibacterium sp. | reverse complement strand
ATTATCGAATATTACCATAAAGGGCAATACTTTAGTTCCATTATTCGCATATTCCGAGCTATATTATACAAAAGGCGATGCAAATGAAAAAACACAATGGACACAAATAGGACAACGTCGTAATGAAAGAACAGCCACCGGAGTGCTCGGCACTTTACCAACAACAAACCTTGTTGACACATCCTATACTTTGCGCAGCGTCGTGTATCTTACCAATGGCAATACCTTAGAAAGACGAATTCGTATTGATATAGTATCAAAGCAATCTGATTTGGCAATACAGTCGCAAGAAATTATTCCAACTTGGGTAAATGAAAAAAACAAACCTGTGTTTACAATTACCCTCTCTCAACGCTGCCGCGTCATTCTTGAATTGCTTTCGCCACAATCAACAATTCTTGGTACTTTCGATTATCCGCAAAAAATTTCACGTAATCATACAATTATTATCGATTATCCTTTTATTGATGATGAAAAATATTCGGTGAAAATGACAGCACTTATTGATGGTGCAGATACTCTTATTCAATCATTTCCCTTGGAATTTATTGACACGAGACAATATAGAACAGAAACTATGCAAAACACAGGATTAACCTTGCCTATTTCTTATCTTTCTCAGGAAGTGTCACCATTTTATTCTACAAAACAAACGGTAGCAGTCATAAATTCAGAAACAACGAAATTTGGTGATTTGCGACTTTATGAATTTTCTAATAACAGCTTTACTTTGAAAGAATCAACTTCCGATATTTGGATACCTCAAGGTTTTGGTGACTCGAATGGAGATGGTATAAATGAGCTGCTTTGCTATAGACGAGACGCTTCAACATATTCATCAAGAACATTTCAAATGAGAGAGGATGGAACAACGTTCAAAAACAGTCTTTTTTCTAATGAAATGCTGAATATACGCCGTAATAAAAAGGAATTTGCAGCGGCGGCTTTTTTTGATATTGACAATGATGGGAAAGATGAAATTTTTGGATTTCGAGATTCCGTTTTAAGTATTGTACGATTTAATGGAACTGCATATGAGGAATTTGTTCGATTGGAAAATCAATCTCCTCGCGGGCCCGATGGCAGAGAAAATACTCATGAAAGACCATTTTGCTTAATTGATGATATTGACAATGATGGGAATTATGAAATTGTTTTTGCCGATAGTGATGCCGACCTTATGATTTATGAGTATAAAAATGGAGAATTTACTTTTGAATTTTCTATTATTCATGAAGGCGAAGGTGGAACTGAATTTCTGCAATCAGGTGACATCAATGGTGATGGTAAAAAAGAACTTGTCTTCGGCTATTATAGCTATCAGGGACCAAGTTTGCAAGGTGAGTTTGAACCGTCGCTCTGGCATTATTCGATTATCCATTCAACGTCTCCGAATGTCTATGAAAAATTAAATACACAGTATTTTTATGGTGTACGTATTGGTTCTGAATTTGAACGTGGGGTACGCGTGGCAAATATAGACGGGAAAATAGGCGATGAACTGATTATTTCCATTTTTCCAAAGACATACATTATGCGATGGGATGAAGCTAAGTCAGAATTAGAGCCTTTCTGGTATTGTGATACTACATTTTCTCGTACTGCAATCATACTTGATCGTGAAAATTCGGACAAAAAACTTGTTGGAATTACAACATTTAACTCAGTAACATTTTTTGAAACACAGGATAAAAACAAACCCGGTCCGGAAATAATTATAGCAAAACCGATAAATGAGACAACTCCTTTGCTCACTTGGAAGAAATTTCCTAATGCTGATTCATATACAATTGACGTATATATTTTTCCGTATTCTCCAAATTCTTCACCTGATTATTCATTCAAAGTAACATCAACAGAGTTTTCTCAAGAGCAGTTTCCAACGAATACTCCATATATCTTTACCATCACAGCAACATCCGGTAACAATATTCTTTCATTGCCAAGTTTTTCACCAGTTGTTTACCTTCATACTCCATCAGAATTAATAAATGCAGTTGCACAAAACAACTCATTTGTTGTCTTAAAATATAGCGGCTATTTACCACAGACACCTATATCCCCTTTTCTGTTTTCGTTATCAGATGTACATAGCAATGATAACATTATACGCCCATTAACCGCTCTGATAGCTGATGATTCAACAATTATACTTCGTTTTTCACCGGCAATTTCCTTTACAGATGCTGTAATTAATGTTGCTTCTTTCTATGATAGATTTTCGCTTCTGACACGTAAAAGTGAAGCAACAATTACTATACCTCAGAACAGACAATTCGACTCATTATTTCTTTCTTCAATAACTGTTGTGAATCCTACGACTCTCAATGTGCTGTTTTCCAAAAAAGTTGATGAGATATCTGTAAAAGATTTGAACAATTATGCAATTGAACCCGAAAGATTTATCTCTTCAGTTCGTGTTGATAATGAATCGTCAGTCACACTGTTTCTTGATAACTCTGCACCTCTTTTGCCTATTGGAAAGAATTATATACTCATTGCTAAAAATTTGCGCGATATCTCAGGGCAACCAATGACACGTGGTGCCGGTTCATTCATCGGGTTTACCTTAGCGGCAGACAATGGTGACGAAGCGTTTATGTATCCTTCTCCTGTGCGACTTTCCGATAAA
>JAFLBY010000294.1 GCA_017302855.1 Candidatus Kapaibacterium sp. | reverse complement strand
AATTCTATTGTATCGGTCTGTTCATATTTATTGGACATAATGCGCTGTCCCTTACTATCGAATATTTCGCATAGAACCGAGGGAATACTATATTGTAAGCGTATGGTCAGAAAATCGCTTGCCGGATTCGGATAGGTGAGTATGGTAAAATTTAATGGCGGATTTTCATCGTGCACAGAAGTAACTCTTCGCGGATATGGCTGACCGAGAGTGTCTATTTTCATGGTAAAGGCATAAGCACCCGTACTACATTCTTGCGGACAAGTTTGTGCATTTGCTATATTGAATGTACCCGATAGAATAATATGCCTGTCAGTATCTTCCATACATGACATAGGCAAATGGGCACATTCCCCTGTGCCATAAAATGCCGAAAACTGCAATTTCCCCTGTGGAGATATAGCCATTAAGCCAATATCTTGCACACAATACCAAAATGCACTTGAGATGGTTGTGTCGGCATGGGTTTGCGCTATAAAATAAAGCGTTCCATTACTATGTTCCATAATCAAGTCAGTAGGAGTACCACTGAGACTTTGTCCTTGTGGTACTAAGATAGTCCATTGTTTTTTGAGCAATGAATCATATTTGACCATATATTTTTTAAAATCAATTTCACTCCAATATACAAAAACTAAACCGCCATCTTTGGTGGTCAAATAATTACGAAATGTTGAGTTATTGTATGGTAAATTGAATGATGGCAAAGCATCATTCGCAAGACTATCCTTGAAAATTAAATTGGTGTCTATGGTTCTAAATACTTCTATATCACTTGTCTGACCGGTATATTCAAAGTAATTCCACACTATGATATGTGAAGGATTTTGTGTTACACCGAATGCTTGATGATATGTATTTGGTACTTCGAGACTTCTTTTTATCTGTCCAGTGCTGCTCATTATATGGATTTTAAAAATACTTTTTTTAGGATCATTGCTTTTATGTCCATAATAGGATTGAAATATAATATCACCATTAAGCAGTCTCAATGGTGAAGTAAGTCCTGCCGAATTGTAGTCTTTATTTAACCCTGTCATGGCAGAATCTAAGATATGATCTGTAACGATAGCAAGATTAGTGTCAAGTTGTAAGACATGCCAAGGATATCGTAAGGCACCGCCCGTTTCCTCAGAAACCAAAACATACATAGAGTTCTGATATTTCCATGAATAGATATAATCATCTGTTCTAAATGGTATGGCTTGGGTATGCGTGATATTGCCTTGATTGTCCAAAAGATAACATTGTCTCTGTGCTCTGCCTACACCATTTTGCAAAAGGTTTATACCAAATAATTTATTCGGTGTCAAGCGCTGTATATCGCTAAACCCCCAGTTGATAGTGTCCTTACTTAAACTATAATTTTTGAGAAATGTGGGCTGTGCAAACAAGCAAGCACTGCACAACAGAAAAACGAATATAGAAACTATGCGAGTCATAAACCACCTTGTAGGAAATAAATTTAGTGGAAATTACGAAAATTTATTGAATAATAAATGGGATAGATTTTGTGATATGTTTGCTCTGCAATACATAAAGCCATTTTTGATTTTGACCATAATGGAATTGCATTCAAGCGTAATATTTGAGCAAATTATGAATTATACCTTTGAATGCTAACATCGGCTTTCTTAACACAAAACGTATCGTATTGTGACAAACACTACAAAATTGGGGTTACAAAGACAAATGTGAATTGTTGTAAATTGAGAATGATTAATTGGGAAGTGCTCTCTATTTCTTATGACGATATGACGGTTTTTCTTCCGTTTTGCTTGAACTTCTCTTCATAACATTACTGTCATCTCATTTGTTTTGCATTTGACATCTGACATTGTTATATCCATAGGTACCGTGCCCATAAACTCGCAGCAATCGAAGATCAGACTATGCTATGGTTACGGTGATTAAGATGATTGGTTTTCTTGATGTCTTAGGGTGTGAAACACAGATGCCTTCAGAACTCATCATAGTTTGATTACTATATAACAGGGTATTGCTCAGCTTGGTTGAGCCAAATATTGACAAAGACAATTATTCGCATTGCAGGGAGAAATGTAGATCTTTCGATTTCGATACAAAATTTTCTGTGAGATACTAACGATAACAACACATTTCAATAATAGTGACTGTGAGCACGATGTCATAAGCGAATGTAAGAGTGACATGGTACTATCCGTTTCAGCGACACAATAGGTGCGTCAAAGACGGTTTGTTAGCACCTTGATGCCCGAGAAACCGCTAATAGAGAGTAAGGTTATCATCATGGAAGAACGATGTATTTAGTCACAGATTCATGAAGATAGGACGGATTGCGGTATTTTTGCACTCCATTTTAGAAAAGTGGTCTTGGTCGGCACAGCGATCGGCTGCTTTTTTCATTTGAACTTATTATACTTTGTTTCACATTTTTTAACCGGTCACTATGGTAATTCCAATCGTACTGGGTCTTGGTCTCTTTTCGCTTCTTGTCGCATTTATGTATGCGCGCCAAGTTGCCAATGTTAAAATTGAAGACGGAGCATCTTCCCCGGATGAAGTTAAACGTCTCAAAGAAATTTCCGAAGCAATCGCCGAAGGTGCGATGGCGTTTTTACGTCGGGAATACACCGTTCTTGGTGGATTCATGCTTGCATTTGCGCTTATAATCCTTCTTGTGATTAAAG
>JAFLBY010000293.1 GCA_017302855.1 Candidatus Kapaibacterium sp. | reverse complement strand
ACAAACAAAATTGCCACTGATGAAATTGAAATCTTGCGGAGTGTCCAAAGCAAATACCTTGGTTATGATAATCGGTTGGCTATATCCGCCCGCATTGCGAGCTTCCACCCGACAATGAATGCCACCCGTCAGGGGTTCCGGCACAGGCACTTGGGTATCGCTGCCCGAGTATATTTCCGTCCAATTTGCTTGGTCTGCATCGGGAGTAATAGCCACGCGATAGCTTGTGGCATTGTCCACCGCCGCCCATGACAAAATGCCATTGAGCAAGACAAGATTCGTGACGGGTTCGGGCGGATTGGTGCCTGTATTTTGCCCTTGCTGCGAAGCACGAACAAATCCCAAGGCATTCAATTTCACATCATCGTCGCCCCATATCATCACACACCAACGGTACAGAGTTCGCAAATTTTTGCTGTCCTCATCCCATTTCACTACAAAATCCTGACGAGCAATTGTTGCCTCAATCGTTTCATCATCCCGTGCATCATCGGCTGATTGTGCTGCTGTAAGCGCATTTTGCAATCGCGTGATAAGGATTGCCGGAAGAACAGGCGTTACTGATGCTGACACGCGGGCAGCATTGACCGTGATAACTTGATTCACCCGTGAGAATTGATCTTCTTGTCTGCCCGGATAAGGCAAATGAAAACCATAGGCAATAAAATGTTCGGCAATTTGGAATAAATCACGCGCTATTTCACGAGCTATCTCATATTCCGAGCGCATGAACTGTAATTTTTCTAAAAAAATTGCTGTGGCATCCTGACTTTCGCCTTCCTCGATTGCCAATGCTGTGCGCATGGTTGTGTAATCGGTATATGGCGTTCCGCCAGCCCACGTAGCCACCGCTGTGGGTAATCCGGTTAGTTCCGACGAATAATCGCCAAAGAACTGTTGCAATAAATCAAGACGTTCGGCACGTCCGGCGAGAGTATCTCGCGTGAATGCATTGTCGCGTATCATACGACCTCCATAAATAATAAGTGAATAAAAAATAGGATATTCTACGACATACAACATTTGTAGAATATCTTTTTACTTCTTGGGTACGATGAAGCAAAAAAATCATAAGCAATGGATGAATAGTACATAAATGATAATGAAAAAATTACAAACAATACCCTATACTTTACCCCCATACACGATAACAACACCGATGAATACGAACAATGCACAGATGAAAAACTTTTATAGACAGAAATAGCAATCATGAGCATTGAAGTAGCAAAAAAATGCGATGAAGTAGCAAAAAAATGCGATGAAGTAGCAAAGAAATGCGATGAAGTAGCAAAAAAATGAGGTGAAGTAGCGCTACGACGGTGCATTTATCCTTTACGACGGTGCATTTATCCTTTACGACGGTACATTTTTCCTTTACGACGGTGCATTTTTTCACTACGACGATACATTTTTCCTTTACGACGGTGCATTTTTTCACTACGACGATACATTTTTCCTTTACGACGATACATTTTTCCTTTACGACGGTGCATTTTTCCTCGTCAATGGGATATAATAGGGTTGTCAAAGTACATTTTTGCCCTGTTTTGGGGCTTTTTTTTGTGTTGTTTGTTGAATTATTGATAAATGATAGGACTTACAAGGAATAAACGGTTATAACTGCTATGATTGCTGCTCTTTGCAATGAAAGAGCGTGATACCATTGTAGCTGCTTTAGTATGCGATTGACTGTGGTTTTGGTCTGATATGATTTCGGGTGCTTTCCTTTCAAAGCGTCGGTAATAACGGATGAAGTAAATGATTAGTTTTTTGCGGATTGGGGGAAATGTATAGATTCATAATCACGGAATACTATTATGGCAGATGTAAATGTCTTAATGACATATCAGCGACTATAATAATCCTATTCTGACAGAAAATATAAAGGAAATCAATTTGGCACAATTTATCTGCTATGCGTTTTTTTTCATTTACTAAAGGAGAATTTATAATGATGAGTAAGTATAACATCACTCCATCTTGCCAAAAATTATTTAGACAAGAGAAAGATAACACATGTTGGGCTGCTACAGCAAGGACATTACTTTACTTTGCGAGAAGAGAAGAAATTCCGGAAAACAACTTTATTGAGATTACAAGAAATTTTCAATATGGTACCTGTTCAAGTGCATACAGAATGTGCAATAAGCCTGAAAGTGATGTTAGAGTACAAGTGGTCTTATCTACAATGTTTAGATTACATTGCCATCTATATAAAACTAATCTTGATAATACAATGACATATCTAATTAATAACAATGTACCATTTATTTTGAATCGTAGCAATCCAGGTAGTGAAATTGGACATTCTTTTTTTGCGCTTGGTGGTAAGTTGGCTTATTACAAACAAAATTGTCACATATATGAAACATACAAAAGCATAGAACTTTTTGATCCATCAAATGGTACTATCTTAACATATAGCAGAAATGAAATAGTCAATAGAGTCACATCAATATTGTTTACAGTGAGTAAAAATCAATATACGTGTTATTCAATTGTTTGAGAAAGATGGGGCGCAAATATTCAAAGTTTACGCCCCATTTCTATTTTTCATCAATGCAATACAATCACGGACATTGATTGTGTGTGCAATCCTTGTTTTAATCGTACCATATACACACCGCTCGATAATTCTTTGGTCGAAAGTGTGACGCTTGTGGTCATGGGTGCACTGAATA
>JAFLBY010000292.1 GCA_017302855.1 Candidatus Kapaibacterium sp. | reverse complement strand
AAGTAGAAAACACCATTATTCGCGCACCTTTCGACGGCACAATACTCAATAAAAATGCTAATGTCGGAGAAGTCATCACAGCACTTGGGGGGGCGGCAGGTTCCCGCGGGGCAGTGGTCACTCTGGCGGATATGACTTCTTTGCAAGTTGAGGCAGATGTTTCTGAATCGGCTATACAAAAAATTCAAGAAAATCAGCCCGTCGAGATTTCTGTCAGTGCAATTTCCGATAAAAAATACAAAGGTATTGTCAACAAAATAATTCCTACGGCTGATCGCGCCAAAGGTACAGTACAAGTAAAAATACGTTTCGATGACATTGATGAGCGTGTACTGCCGGAAATGGGTGCAAAAGTAAATTTCTTAAAAATTAATACCGTAGTAAATGAAATAGAAAGTAAGCCCAAATTATTAATACCACAAACAGCCATACAAACAAAAAATGGCAAAAAAACTGTTTTTGTGGTTAAAGATAATGCGGCACAAGAAACCGCTGTTAGTACAGGTACAATATTGGGTGAATATGTGGAAATTACCAATGGCTTAATGAATGGTGATGTGATAATTCTTGCACCTTCCGACAACATACAACAAGGCAGTAAAGTACAAATAAAAAAATAAATACTATTTTCTCGGAGGTTTAATGTCGTCAATTATTTCAGTAAAGAATTTGTCCAAAACATACAAAAGGGACAAACAAGAAATTACAGTTCTTAACAATATTTCGCTCGAAATTGAACGTGGCGATTTTATTGCACTTATGGGACCATCCGGCTCCGGTAAAACAACATTATTAAATATCATCGCAGGCATTGACCGCCCGACCAATGGCAATGTTATTGTCGCTGATACCAATATTGCATCATTATCGGAAACACAATTAGCAAAATGGCGATCGAACACTATCGGATTTATCTTTCAATTTTACAATTTAATTCCCGTATTAACTGCCTATGAAAATGTGGAATTACCTTTAATGCTCACACCATTAACCAAAGCAGAACGCAAACGTCAAATTGAGCTGGCATTGTCGGTGGTAGGTTTAGGCGACCGTATGCACCATTATCCGAAACAACTTTCCGGCGGTCAAGAACAAAGGGTTGCCATAGCACGTGCAATCGCTACCGACCCCGATATATTTGTTGCCGATGAGCCGACAGGCGATCTGGACAGAGTGTCAGCAGAAGATGTATTGACATTATTGGAACGCTTAAACAAAGAATTTGGCAAAACAATAGTTATGGTTACGCATGATCCGCATGCTGCAAAAAGAGCAAATACAACACATCACTTGGAAAAAGGTGATTTAATAGAGCAAGGAGTGTAATATGAATATGGTTCAATTAGTGGCGAAAAATTCATTTCGTCATATTTTGCGCGTTTTCTTAACTATTGCCGGTATAGCCATTGCTGTTGTAGCTTTCGGTTTATTAAAAACTGTTGTTACAGCATGGAATGCTGGCGTTAGTGCTTCCTCACCCAATAGATTGGTAACGCGGCAAGCTGTGTCTTTTATTTTTCCTTTGCCGTTTGCATATCGTGATAGAATTGCGCAACTCGACGGCATTGACAATGTAACATTTCTGAATTGGTTTGGTGGAGTCTATAAAGATAAAGATCAATTCTTTGCTCGCCTTGCCTGTGATCCCGAAACACTCTTCAAAGTATATCCCGAATATCAGCTTTCCAAAACAGATTATGAGAATTTTGTCAAAGAAAGAAATTCTTGCGTTATCGGGACAGAACTTGCCAAACGATACAATCTGAAAATTGGCGATATAATGAATATTGACGGTGATATTTATCCCGGAAAATGGCAATTTACCGTCAGAGGAATTTATACGCCCCGCACCAAAAATGATGATGCTTCACAAATGTTTTTCCATTGGAATTATATCAATGAAAAGATAAAAGCAGAATTCCCTACACGTGGCGATGAAATCGGATGGTTTGTCATACGTATCAAAGACCCTAATCGGTCGGCAACAATATCAAAATCTATTGATCAATTATTTGCTAATTCTCGCGCAGAAACTAAATCTGAATCCGAAGGAGCATTTCAGCAAGGATTTGTTGCTTCATCAGGTGCCATACTCTCTGCCATAAATATTATGTCATACTTGATTATTGGGATTATTCTTTTGGTGCTTTGCAATACCATGATTATGACAGCAAGGGAACGCACCAGAGAATATGCAGTACTCAAAACATTAGGATTTACCACAAAACATCTTTTGATATTTATTTCCGGCGAGTCATTATTTATTTCCGTGATGGGAGCAGGGCTCGGCATTCTTTTTCTTACACCTTTGGTACAAGCTTTTGAATCTGCATTGCCAAAAGGTTGGTTCCCGGTATTCTATGTCGAACCCGGCACATATTTGTTGTCGGCTGGTTCTGCATTAGTAGTAGGCATTGCTGCCTCTATTGTGCCTATTTATCGAGTGTTTAATACTAAAATTGTTGATGGTTTACGATTTAATGGCTAAGGAGGAAAAACAATGAAAATACCAATGTATTATATTTGGAAGAATTTTATTGCACGAAAATTAACAACAGGCATCACCGTTTTCGGCATTGCACTTGTGGTTTTTGTTTTTGCAGCAGTTCTGATGATGGCAGACGGCGTTAAAAAAACGCTTGCGGGCACGGGTTCAGAAAACAATGTGGTCATTACCCGCAAATCTTCCACAGGGGAAATTACGAGCATTATTGAC
>JAFLBY010000291.1 GCA_017302855.1 Candidatus Kapaibacterium sp. | reverse complement strand
AACATTTACACGTAAAGAAAACGCAGTTGTTTCGATAGCGGTACGCACAAATTCCGGTTCACCGTTTATAGAAATCCCAATAAATCGTGAAGATTTCATATCGCTTGGTAATTCCTTAACTGAACCGAGACTAATCATAAACAAACCATTATTTACCATCACAGAGTGATCCTCAAACCACAACGGCTTCATTGATTCTTGAGAATCATAAATAGCGACTCGCATAGAATAAGAGCCATTCGCCGGAACACCTGATTTTTGTAACACACCTTGATACGAAATCGTTGATTGATTTTGTGCATACACTGTGCTATATGCACATGTAAGTAAACAAAGCAATTGCTTTAGTGATGGTTTCATGCTGCTTCACATAAGATAAAAAAAAGAGAAACAATTCTTATCCCGACAGTATATCAGAATATGAAAGTATTGTTTTATGGAAGCAAAATTAGGAAGAGCAGCAACCGATTAAAAGGGCTGTATAGGTTTTGTATAGGTGCGCGCGGTACATTTTCGTGACTTGCTTGTATAGGTTTTGTATAGGTGCACTCGCTATATTTTCGTGACTTGCTTGTATAGGTTTTGTATAGGTGACAACATGTGAAACTTGAGCTTCAAAATTTAAATAAGTCTAATAATTTCAAATTATTAAATATCAACAAGCACAGCATGAAGTGCATCTTTGCTTGCAACATATAATTTTTTTCTAATTCTATAGCGATATACTTCAACTGAACTTACTTCAACACAAAGTATTGCTGCAATATCTTTTGAAGAGAGTTCTAAGGCAATCATTGAGCAAATTTTCACCTCCAAGGGAGATAATGAAGGGTATTTTTTTAGCAATCTGTCATTAAAACCATGATGTGTTCTCTTGAACTGCTTTTCAAAACTCTTCCAGGATTGTTCATTGATGATGTTCTGCCGAATTTCTTCACGTAATTTTTGAATGAGATCATTGGCTTCTTCGAAGGTTGAATAATCCGACTGTAACATCGAATCGAGCTTCATAAGCATGGTATTTTTTTGTGCTATCTGTAAAGCCGAAGCGGTCAGCTCATTTTGCTTCATGAGTACCTGATTTTGCTTCAATCTAATCTGATTCTTTTTGAGATTAATTTCATTTTCCAATTTTTCAGCTTTGAGAGTAGCAAGCTCCATTTCTTTTTGTTTGCGTTCAGTGTCAAAATAAATATGCAAAAACTGTACCTGCGTTTGTGCTTGTTCCGTTCTATCTTTCAAAACACTTTGATGATAAGAACGATAGAACTCAAATGCTTCTTTATAGAGTCCCATATCATTAAGTACAGAGCTATTTGCCACATAAGCATATTGTTTTACTATTTCCGGAGAGTCGTCACTACAGAGTGCTAATACCTTTCTGGCATATTCTAAAGCGGTATCATATTTTTTTAATGCGGCATACGTTAGAGCGATACCTTTTAGCAACGATGCTAATCGTATTGTACTTACCGGAAATAATGATTCCTCAAGCGCAAGTGCTCTAAAAAAACAATCATGCGCATGCTGAAACTCTTTATTCTGACCATAAGAATATGCCAAGCCGCCAAAACAGATAGCAAGACCCAAATTATCTTCCCTATGAGTACAAATATCTATTGCTTCATACAAAAGAGTAAACGATTCCTGAATTCTGTTACTTCCCTGTAGATAGACTGCATACGTTTGTAATACTTTTGCAATATCTTTGCTTTCGCCAAATTGACGAACCGTATGAAGCGCTTTTTCAATGACTTCCATTGCTTGTGCATATAAGCCGGTTTTGGCATAAATTTGTGATAAACAATGTAATGCACTTGCTTCTAAAAGATAGAGCTTATGTGTTGTACATAAATGCAATGCTTTATGAATTTGCTCTAATGCCTTATCGGTAAGATTTACTGAATTTAAAATGTTAGCATTTTGTATCAAACTAACAGGTTTGAGTGCGTCATTTTGAAGAATATCACAAATTTCAAGCGCACGCATCACTAAAGGATATGGCTGCTTAAAATCAAAATGATGAATATACGACTCAATAATAGCTGTCAGAATCTCTAATTCTTCGTTATAGGAGGAAAATATAATACTATTTTGCCAATTCTTAGGTAATAGTTCAATAATTTTCTCAGTATGATCAGACTGAATTAATTTTTTAATTTTAGAAACAATTGCACTCATCGTACTCTATACTTTTGATGGTGATTCATTCACAATTTGACAAACACACATAGCAGCAACACCTTCACCTCTGCCAATAAAACCAACACCTTCATTGGTCGTAGCTTTAACATTTACCTTTTCTACGGGAAGATTACAGAGTTTGGCAATATTAGCTTTCATTATTTCTTTATATGGCTTTATTTTCGGAGCATCCATAATTAATGTACAGTCAATATTGACAATACTACATCCACATTCAGCCACCAATTGCACCGCATAGTCAACAAATCTGTCACTTGATGCATTTTTCCATCGAATATCTGTGTCGGGAAAATGTTCACCGATATCCCCTTTTCCAAGTGCACCGAAAATTGCATCACAAAGTGCATGATAAATAACATCTCCATCGCTATGTGCTACAGTACCAATATGATGTGACAAAGTAACTCCGGCAAGTACTAAGGATTCTCCTTCAGCCAAACGATGAATATCATATCCAAAACCCACCATATTCTAACCTATAATGAAATTAACTAATTTACCCGGAACAACTATTTTTTTCTTTATTGATTTACCTTCAACTAACTGT
>JAFLBY010000290.1 GCA_017302855.1 Candidatus Kapaibacterium sp. | reverse complement strand
GCTCTACAGGAGTTAATGTTTACGGGTGTGGCTCAATTGGTAGAGCAGCGGTCTCCAAAACCGCAGGTTGGGGGTTCGAGTCCCTCCGCCCGTGCACAGATACGACAAATGCGGCATTCTTAATCACAAAAATTTAGCACAAAAACGATTCGGATCGAAACATGATTGCTTCCATAAAATCAACAATAGCAGATGTGACAAAAGAGATGAAAAAAGTCTCTTGGCCAACAAAGCAACAATTGTCTGAATCCACAGTTGTTGTAATAACAACATGTGCAATTTTGACATTATTTGTATGGGTGATTGATATTGCCATGGCTTTCGTGAACAAAACAATTTTTTAATCGTCCCACGAGCTAACCACAATTATCCATTTCGTTTATTTACCATCTCAATGCACACAAATCCATGAGTGAACAATATACAGACAAATCTCATGAAACGGTAGTGGGTGAATTACCAAAATGGTATGTTTTACGCACCTTTACAAGTCATGAAACTAAAGTAAAAAGTGCTATTGAGCTTGAACTCAAAAGAAATAACATAGACCCCGAAACCGTAAATATCGTCATACCTTATGAAACTGTTTTCGAGGTTCGCAATGGTAAAAGGCGCACACGGGTTAAGAATTTTTTACCCGGTTACGTTCTCGTAGAAATGATTATGAACAAAAGGGTCAAAGAGATAATCGTTCATACGCCGGCAGTTGTAGGGTTTGTCGGCACAAAATCAGAGCCTACGCCACTTCAAAAAGATGAAGTTGATCGCATACTTGGCAGGGTAGAAGAGCGGAAACATATTTCAACTATAGAAACCGCATTCAATGTTGGTGATCCGGTAAAAGTTATCGAAGGACCTTTTGCTAACTTCTCAGGAACAGTCAAAGAAGTAAATAATGAAAAGCAAAAGCTTAAGGTAGAAGTAGGGATATTGGGACGCAAAACGCCGGTAGAGCTTGATTTCGGTCAAGTTGAAATGGAAAACCATTAAACAAAAACATAAATTTGATCACATAATATTTACGATGTACAATGGCAAAAAAAGTTATTGGCTCATTCAAACTTCAGTTAAAAGCCGGTGCAGCAACTATGGCACCCCCCGTCGGTCCGGCATTCGGTCAGCGCGGTCTTGCAGGTATGGAGTTTGTCAAGCAGTTTAATGCACGCACAGCAAAAGAAGGTGATACTATTATTCCGGCAGTAATCACATATTACTCCGATAAATCATTTACCTTTGAACTTAAGGCACCACCGGCAGCGATTTTAATTATGAAAGCTCTTGGCTTACAAAGCGGTTCAGCAGAGCCAAACCGTGTTAAGGTAGGTCATTTATCGAATGCAACGCTTGAGGAAATTGCTAAGAAAAAAATGAATGATCTTAATTGCCACACTATGGATAGTGCAAAGAGCCTTATTAAAGGCACAGCACGAAGCATGGGTGTTACCTGCGATTAATCTATTGTAAATCAAAAACTTACTAACGCAAAATTTTTATTATTGATTATGAAACGTCACGGAAAACGCTACCGCGCACTTGTCAAGTCCTATGATGCAAAAGCAACATACGCATTGGGTGATGCCATAGCATTAGTCAAAAAAAATGCTACTGCAAAATTTGATGAATCCTTTGAAATTGCAGTACGATTGGGGGTTGATCCTCGTAAAGCCGACCAATTGGTACGCGGAACAGTCAGTTTGCCACATGGAACCGGTAAAACAGTACGCGTCTTAGTACTGGCAAAAGGTCCAAAAGCACAAGAAGGTGCAGCCGCAGGGGCGGATTATGCAGGTTTTGAAGAGTTTATCGAAAAACTTCAAGGCGGATGGGCAGACATTGATGTTATTATTGCAACACCCGATGTTATGGGTGAAGTCGGAAAACTTGGTCGTATTCTTGGACCACGTGGTCTTATGCCTAACCCCAAGAGTGGTACAGTGACATTTGATGTGGGCAAAGCTGTTAAGGAAATCAAAGCCGGTAAAATTGAATACCGCGTTGATAAACAAGGCAATGTTCATGCTTCCGTTGGAAAATGCTCTTTCTCTTCTGAGCAACTTTCCGATAATATTCATGCGTTCTTTCAAAGTGTTGTTCGTGCTAAACCACAAACTTCCAAAGGCAAGTATGTGCGAGGCGTTGCCTTCAGTTCCACAATGGGTACTGGGGTTACAGTTAATGATCAATCAATTGCGCACGACTAATATTTTATTTTAAATCGGCTATTATGCACCTATCGTATTATGTACGCTTCTACCATCAGTATTTACTGATTGGTACATTTACGATACAATATATATAAACAGGAAAAAAGCAGTATGGTGACGAAACAGCAAAAACAGGAAACGGTAGCGGAACTTGTAGAACTGCTTAAAGATGCACAAGGAATTTACCTCCTTAATTTTAATCGTGTTTCTGTAAAAGAGGAACGCGATCTACGTGCTGAATTTAGAAAAGGTCAGGTCAAATATAGAGTTGCCAAAAACACGCTTATCAAGCGTGCTTTTGAAGCTGTTGGTGGATATAATATCCCCGATTCATATTTGAAAGGACAAACCGGCATAGCGATTGGTTATGAAGATCCCATTGCACCGGCAAAAATTCTAAAGGATTTTACGAAGAAAAATGATAAGCTACAGGTAAAAGCCGCAGTTATCGAAAAGCAATTATACGATGGTTCAAAACTGGCACTCGTTGCATCATTGCCAACGCGTCCGGAACTTATTGCGGGAATTCTCGGCAGTTTGGAAGCTCCGATTTCCGGTATCGTCGGTTCAATCAATGCCGTTATGCGTGATCTTGCATCGGTTA
>JAFLBY010000029.1 GCA_017302855.1 Candidatus Kapaibacterium sp. | reverse complement strand
TACCATAATTGCCGAAAAACCGACAAAGGGTACGGTGATTCTTCGGCGTGCTAATGGACAAGCGGACAGCCTACCTTTCACTATCACTAATCCTTCTCTGCCCTATCAACTCACTACCGTAGGAAATGATTTTGTGGATTTTGCAGGATTGAAACCAAAAGATTTAGTGAAGCTCAAACCATTGCAGCCAAACAAAGCATCTGTTCATATTATTGCCGATGATGATATATCTGTTTCATTTATGCGCTATGAACAATATAACACAGATGTTGCATTACTCTATCCGATACAAACATATTCTAAGAATTATACTGTCATTGCTCCGGCATCGCATATTACTAATTATGTTGTCTTAAATCAAAATAACACAAGTTATAGCTACTCTGAATGTGCTATTACTGCGACAGAAAATAATACAGTGATATCCATAGTTTCGCCCACCAATCTGATAGGTAGTACCGAACGCAGTATTACGACAACGTTACAAAAAGGTGAAAGTTATTTGATTATTGCGCATCCTGACAATATAGACTCAACAGCAGACTTGACAGGGCTGTCAATCAAAGCAAGCGCACCCGTCAGTGTTGTATCGGGTGGTTTGTCTTTTGAATCAGGAATAAGATATGATAGATGGTATAAGGTGATTGATGTCTTTGAGCAAATTTTACCAATGGAATATTATGGACAGCATTATATCATAACAGATCCTATTAAATCCAAATTTGATTACAATACAATAAGTCCGAATAATTATAAAGTTGCTGCAATGATTGATACTGCTTCACTATATGTGAATAATAAAAAAATTGCTTTTTTACAGAAAGGACAACATATCACATTGCCGATAGAAAATGCGGCAGTGCTTTATTCTACTTCACCTGTTGCCGTTATTATTTTGCGCCGTTCTTCTAACGAGGGATATACTGAAGATGTTGAAATTAAAGCTACAGGTGGCCCTTTTATGGTGGATCTTCCGGCAATGGAATATTGGCAAAACTCATATATTATTGATAGGCGACCTTTCAAGCATGAGTTCGTAGCATATCCATTTTCGGAAAACTTTGTTAATATTGTTATTCCTACAAAAGCACTTTCACAATTGACGATGAATAAAAAGCCGGTGGATAAAAGACTCTTTGTTCCATTGGGTTCGTTTCGCCAGACCGGTCTTTGTGATGACTATTCCACAGGGACAGTAAGTGTGGATGATGAAATAATTACTATAGAATCACCCATGCCTTTTGGGATATACAGCTATGGTTATGCAAAAGCAAACGCTTATGGCTATGTTCCGGGTCGTTCTATGAATAATGCATCATTGTCGCATCCTATTGTCAAGACAAGTGTGAGCGATACGACGATGTGTGCGGGACAAAGTCTGCAATTGCAAGCATACGGCGGCGATGGCACATTTCAATGGTCACCCAAAGAAGGATTATCCTGCACGGATTGCCCTTCACCGATAGCAACAATCACAAAAGATATACTTTATACCGTTGTGAGTAAAGATTATTTTGGTTGTCCGACGATGAAACAAAGTGTCAGCGTGCGAGTGAAAACAGCAACGGTAAAAGCAAGTGAAGATTTGGGAATTTGTGCCGGAGATTCCATTCAATTAACGGTCAATGAAGGGCTGTCATATTCATGGACACCGTCGAATACCTTGAGTTGCAGCGATTGCCGTTCACCATTTGCTCGCCCTACGACACAACAAACATATTATGTGACCATGACCGATAAATATGGTTGTGTGGGTATTGATTCGGTGACGGTGAGTGTGGGAAAACCGATAGCGGATGCAGGCAAAGATACCATAATTTGTGCGGGGTCATCGGTGCAAATATTTGCTTCGGGCGGAAATTATTATCGTTGGGAACAATCTCCCGATTTGAGTTGCAGCGATTGTGCCAATCCTATTATTTCTCCGAAACAATCACAATATTATCGCATGCGTTCTTTTATTTCAGCAAATTGTTATGCTGATGATTCTGTATTTATTACGGTAGAAAAAGCAACGGCAAATATTATAGCTTCTAAATTACGATATTGCAAACAAGACAGCATACAATTACGTGTCGAAGGCGGTAAAAGCGTGCAATGGCGCGGTGCGGGTATTAATTGCACAGATTGCCGTGAGCAAAAATTTATTGCACCACAAAGCGGATATTATTATGCAGAAATTACCACCGATAATAATTGTACGGCACAAGATTCTGTGTATATCACGATAAATACCCCACAAATTACAGTATCGTCGGACACAACAATATGTCGCGGCACATCGGCAAAGATGTGGGCACGAGGCAATGGACGATTTGTATGGTCACCGCCACAAGGATTAAGTTGCACGGATTGCGATTCTCCGTTGGCAAGTCCCACAGAATCAACGGAATATACGGTGTTATTATATGATGCGGATAATTGTATAGCAAGCGAAAAAGTATGGGTATATGTGGACAGTTGTGTCATACAAACACAAGATACCATCACACTTATGGCATCATTGGATTGCGAAACTATATCAACAGAAAAAACATATATCCATTTATCGGATAATCCGCTGACGGTGCAATCACCGATTTTTATACGCGGAAATACTAATGCATTTTTTGTGGAATATTCTGTTCCGCCGGGCACACAATTATCACGCAATGATATTTGTAAAATCTCAATAACAATGATAGAAAAAAATCAAGGTACTTATAGCGCGGAATATAGCATAGGGGAGGGCAAATCCACCAAGCTGAATGTATTTATTCAAGGAAAATATGAAGAAAAACGCGCGAATATTCGCCCACATGACACCACGGATATTATTGCCGGCAGTCGCATACCTGTTCGTTTATTTATGGAAAATAAAGAATCGGGCTTACAGGAAATAGTAATGACCATATCCTATCCTTCACGTTTTATGAAATATACCGACAAGAGTTTACAATCCCTTATAAATGGTGAATTTATTGTCGAAAAAACAGAAGAAAAAGAGGGAATGGAATATGTGACTATACGGGGAAAAGGCATAGATATTTATCCATCGGAACAAGAAATAGCGCGATTTGAAGCAGATACATATTTAGGCGATTCATCTTCATTTACGGTACTGACCTCAACCCAAACGACGAATGAATGTTATCGCATAGCCCCGTCGAAGGCAACAATAAGCATGGGCGGTTGTTTTATAGAAGGCAGAACAGTGACGACGGGACAACCCTATACGATGACAAGTCGTGTGGAGGATAATCAATTAATTCTTGATTATACGGCGGGCTTAGATGGAAAAACAGAGTGTACGCTGATCAATAGTATGGGTGAAATTGTTGGAGAGCCAATACAGCGAGTGGACATAGGCGGAGAATATCAATTGATATATTCATTGTCAAATTTGGCAAATGGAATATATATTATTAATTTCCGCTCAGGATTTTATACAAAAAATGAATGTATTATGTATGTACGGTAAAACAATGAATACAATAAGGTATTTTCTCATAGCAATACCAATGATATTATGCACAATGGTATCCTATAGCCAAACTATTCCTGTTGAAAGAGTTAATGGTGTTCCGGGAGCAATAGTGACGGGTATTGCCGAATTGAAGGATAAAAGTATAGTCGTATCCACATTAGATGGTATTTGGCAAACCAATGACCGATTGAAGACATGGAAAAAAATATCAACATGGTCACGCGACACGATGGTGTATTGTGTAGCAAGTGGCAGCAATGGAGAAATATTGGCGGGCACATCAATTGGTTTGATGCGCAGAGCATCAGGAAATACACAGGCATGGCAACTGACAAAAGTTAATGGTTTAAATCCTCCCGTTCGTTACCTGAAATCATACAGTTCGGGATTAGTATTTATGGGGACAAAAGGGAAATTATTCCGTTCTCAAAATAATGGAGTACATTGGACACCTCTTGCCGATTCACTCATGAAAGTAATGCGCCCGAACCAAATAGGTATAGCCGTTTTAGGGCAAAATAATCGAATACATATTGGTCAATGGTATTCGGACAATGGCATACATTGGCGCAATATATCAAAAATTACAGCGGCATCATATCCCTTGATAAGCGGCATGTATGCTGATACTAAAGGAAAAGTAATCATCAATTTACGAGATTCAGTTTCTTCTTCTCAATCTTTTGAATTGATAGAATACAGTCATAATAATGGCTTGGCGTATTCGAGTAGAGTTTTGCATGCAAAGATGTCAAACGATGATAAGGGAAATTTTGTTAATTTTTCTAATCTATTTAGTGCTGAATCGGTTGATAATTATATGCTTCGTAATCCGATAATTATGTTTGGCGATACTGTCTGTATTGCAAAATATGGTTTGGGGATATTATATGCAAAAGTAAGTGCATTTATCAATCCTGAAATATCAGCATTAAAGAAAAATGGTAACAGCTTTGAAAGAATTCCAATACCATATTCGAGTTGTATTCTTACCCTGAGTGATTCTACTGTACTTTTGGGCACATACGGCGGGGGAATTTATGAAAGTACATCACGGGGATTTAATTTCAAAAAAACAAATTTTACTGCTGAATCACCCATCGTGACTTCAATGACTCCGGGCATCAGCAGTAATGCCGTACAATATGTCGGAACATTGGATGGATTATATCAGACATTAGATGGGCGAAAATCATGGAAAAGAATAGACACCTCATTTCGATTTGGTTCGAGTACACTTATACCCATAACTGACAGTTTTATCATAGCTACGACATACAATGAAGTGTATATAAAAACACCAAGTGCAGCACAGTGGCAAAGATGTGATTCATGTGCCGATTATTTTCAAACAAGTATGTGTGGTAATGATAGTGCATTGTACTTTATCAAACCAAGGGATACAAAGAACAGCGTGCTCCTTGAATCATTAGATAAAGGAAAAAGTTGGACATATCAATCAATTATTCCTAATAATGGAAGCGATTTTTGGACAATGTTTTTTGATACCCAAACAAAATCTTTATATAGATTTAGTTCTGCCGGTATTATTTCACGCTCTCAAAATGGTGGTAAAACATGGGTATTACACAAAAATGATACATTATATATAACTATATCGGGGAAACCTGTTGTGGCAAGTGTTTATGGTATCTTCAAAAAAAACACATCTCTGTATTTGAGAGGCTCTCAAGGAATATATATCTATGATATACTTACCAATACATGGGCGAATAAATTTCCTGTCTATAAACCGGCATATTATTCAACAATCTCCGGAGTAAATCAACAATCAGAGATGTATGGAGTAGATGAAGGAAATATTTTTAAGACTGAGAGTAATAAAACATCAGAAAAAATTGCTGTCCCTCATATTGTGTATAGTCTGGGAATAGACTCACTCAGTCATCTGCTGTACACAACAATCACAGGTGATATATTTGTTACCAAAAATCCAACAGTCATAGTACAAACACCGATACATAGTTTTCCGCAAGATAAGACAAAAAATATAGGGGTTTCTGTAAAATTAGAATGGGACATCAGCAAACAGATAGGGAATTTTGAGCTTCGTTTTTCCGATGATACAACATTTACCTCCAATCAAACACAAACATTTTCCACTACTGCTAAGTCTCTCTCTGTTGGTAATTTGCTTGTTGATAAAATATATTATTGGCAAGTGCGGCAAGTGGCAGATAATCTCAAATCTCCTTGGAGCACACCATATAGTCTTTCGACGATTGTACCCGCACCGAGCAAGCCGGATTTACTTCAACCCAATAATAATGCAAAAGATATTGTAGAAACACAATTATTTGAATGGCAATCTTTACCATTTGCAACGCATTATGAATTACAACTTGCTGAGAATAATAATTTTTCAACAATAATAGTACAAGATACTTTAGAAGGAAAAACCACAAGAGAAATAACAGATTTGAAAAAATCAATGATATATTATTGGCGTGTCAGAGGAATAAATAAAGGAGTCATTGGAGCTTGGTCAGATGTATGGAGTTTTACGACACAATCACCAAGCGGAGTACGGGAGGATGATAATTCCGGCATGAGCGTGACAGTGCAAAATAATCATGTGCTTTTGCATTATGGTGCATATTCACAATCGGTCAAAGGCATACGCATCACCGATATACGCGGCAAAACAATATTGAGCCAAACCATAGAGCAAGGTCAAAGCAGCAGTGATTTTGATATGAGCGGCATGAGCAAGGGTTATTATGTGGTGATACTCGACACGCATACAGGCAGCATAAGCCGTAATGTTATAGTGGAATAAAAATCAAAGCAAAAGAAATACAATAAGCACGGTGAGAACATCGAAGTGCAAACGGGAGAATAGTTAGTTCATGAGTAAAATTATATTGAGCATAATAGTACTGAGTTTCTTTTCTTGTAATACCGTAAATAAATGGTATCCCCCGAGGCAACATTATAAAGCTTATTTTCATCGTGATTCTTCATTGTTAAAAACGGATTTTGTCATTGATGTTAAATCTATATATAGAGGAAAAAAATGTCCTGAAGGTATGCTACAATACCAAGTAGTTTCTACATTTCCTCTTTGTGAAAATGATTCTGTCTGTTATGATATAGGATCATGGACTAATTTTATAGGGGATCTGTTCGAGAAACGGTGTAGTGGCGTTGAACTGACGATTGGTGACACGATAAGACTATATCCGGAAGCGTCTATAATAAATCAGCCAAGTACATTGAAATACCGATTTTATTATGATTCATTATTTATAGTTTCTGATGATTTACCCTCCATACACTTTTACTTTAAAGAGATACCACAATAAATATAGTCATTATTTTTTAGTTTATTTATTTTTAAAACTGTTTTCCTCATCATTCCAAGCGAGCCAAGATGATATTAATAAGCAGGAACTATTGAGGTTATTGAATTAATAAGGCAGAAAAAACCAAGAAGTACGAATGATAAATCAGAATAAACAAACTACTATGATTAGTTGGAATAAAAATATTTTTAAATGGTTGACAATTTCGACTGTATTTATTCTTATATTTTTTCTTGCATTTGTTCTTTACATTTTCTTAACAGAATATATTAACGACAGATGTACTATAAAATTAGGTTATGAAATAGAATCAACTTTGTTTGAGGATATCTTTCTTAATGGTCAAGATTATTTTTCATTGATTGAAAAGGCAATTGATAAGGATTCAATAGCACTAAGAAGTTTGTCAATTGCTATTATGCGAGATGGAAAATTTATTCAACATAGTATAATTATGGTAGATATTATACAATATGTTGGTGAAGATTATTATTGTAAAGTAATTAACAAAGCAACATACGAAGAACGACAAATTATATGTGAAATGCTGTATACAGGTTGTGAGTTTTCTAGCAATACTGATGTCAAAAGTGTGTTCCCAAAACTTTACTATCAACTTAATATGTGTAAGTAATGTTTCTTTATACCAAATTTATAATATGTTTTGTCATTCTTTAGATCTGTTATATCTCTCATCATAATAAGCGAGCCAAGATGATATTAATAAGCATAATTATCTTCTCTATGGCAAAAATTTCATAATTTGCAAAAAAAAATCGTGATAAGGTGATAATATGGTGAGCAACTATTACCCCTTTGGAATGGCGCAAGCGGGGAGAAATTGGGATGGCATTGGCAAAAGTCTTGACTATGGCGCACGCTGGTATGACCCGCGCAAAGCACGCTGGGATGCAAGCAGAAATAAGAGTCTAGTATAAAAAGTCATCTTTGAATAGCTTCAGTGTTTAGAAAAAGGATGTGAATAGTTATGAATCAATATAAATTCAATAAACAAAGCAATAATAATAAACAGAGGAACATCAATAACTTGTGCAAGTGCCTACTTCACAAAACTATAAAGATTTGTATAAATATAGCATTGGCTATGCTTGTTGTTTGTGAATCATCGTCGGCTGAGTTACATCCGAGTACTGTCAACCCAAGACCATCTGGAGAATTTGATGATGGTTTCGTAGATACTTGGGCATATTCAGCACATTTTTTATTGTCAGTCAATAATAATACTAGTAATGATTATATGAATTCAAGTGTTGTTCCAATAACATATAACTATGGCTTCGAACTTGGTTATTTTAATGTACGTAAATTCAGTGAGATCTATCAACACCGGAGTACAAAAATCTGGCAGTATGGAATTATGCTTGGTACTACAAATTTTAGAAGTTGTTTAGAGGAAGAAAACAAGAATACGATATTTGTAAATGATAAAGAGAAAATACCATATAGTACCATTCGCCGATTTACTCATAATACAGGTTTTGTGACATTGAGAGCAACAACATCAATACAATTTTCATTTTTACCACTACAGTTGTTAATCGTACCCGGTATTAAAGCAGGATATAGATTTTCGGAAGTCTATGAAGATTACCTTTCAAGTGAAAATCAAAAAATAGTTGAATATTTACCAAGTCATGCTACTTTAGAAAGAAATAATAATATTACTTATATTGTTGATAAACAAAATCAACCTCAAGACTTTCTGTATGGTTTTCAGTTTGGTATTGCTTATCAATGGAGACCTCGACAAGAAGATGAGGCAATTTATAGTCCATACAGATCACATAGCGATATATGGTTGGGAGTTGAATATATCAGAGCAAATCTCATTGGAAATCGTGTTGAAAATTACTTTTTCTTTGGCATAAATTATCGTCAAACTATGTGAGTGTTTTCTGATAGTAATTCGCTGATAATTGTAAATTAGTGGCTATAAGAACTATAAGAAAAGATTAATATCTACTAAAATTTCATAATTTGCAAAAAAAAATCGTGATAAGGTGATAATATGGTGAGCAACTATTACCCCTTTGGAATGGCGCAAGCGGGGAGTAATTGGGATTTAGCAATGATACACTGCGGTTATCATAGGTAGAAGTTAGTAATATTACACAAAAGGGTATCTGTCACGGTCAGTTAGTGAAAGGGAAGAGTAAAAAATGTATAGTAAAGTTAAAATTTTTGTACAAAAATGTTCAAATAACGAAAATAATCCCATAGGTGTCAGCAATGATTAAGTATGTTTTATTTTTTATGTTTATATTATCTTATCATATTAGTGCTTGTTCATGTCTTAGTGAACCATCTGTGAAGGATTCCTTCATTTATTCACATTATATCTTTGTCGGAAAAATAGTTGCAAAAAGAACAATATTGTATAGAATGACTGATTATTCGCCTAAGTATGATACAACTAAACGTGGAAATTTAGTATTTAAAAAAGAGTATGAATATGATTTTTTAGTGCAAAGATTTTTTAAAGGTTCCTATAATAACGATGTTGACAGTATTATCAAAGTAACAACAGGTTTAGGTGGTGGAGATTGTGGTTTTCCGTTTAGATTCGGGAATGATTACATTGTGTATGCGAACTTTGAAAACTCAATTAAATCACCATATACCTATACATTAAAAACTACTATTTGTACAAGGACTTGTTCTTACGATGAGGAGGAAATAGAAGAACTTGAAAAAGAAATAGAAGCATTACATTGAAGATAATTATAGGTAAAAGACTCTGTTAAAAATTTATCAAAATTTCTTTAAATACACCACACAAACCATCGAAAGCTCGTATAATGGTGATATGTTTTACTCTTATATGTTGTTTCTCAAAAACAGCATCGGCGTGCATTGATTATTACAGGAAGCAGTAAAGAAATGTACTTATACAACAATCGGTAAAGAGATAATGAAGGAAGTGCCTTTTCCGATATTGCTTTGCACTTCAATATAACCATTCATTGCATCATTGCACATCTTTACCAAACCTAAGCCAATACCGAGACCTCGTTTTGAGCCAAGCTCCATTTCATTTTGCCCCCTTTGAAATACTTTAAACAATGTTTCTAAAGTAGTTTGTGGAATACCATAACCATTATCTGTGATTGTCATAATGACTTCATTTTTGTGCATTGTCATGGTAACGCTCACTGATTGTGGGGGTAAAGAATATTTGATTGCATTATCAAATAATTCCGTGAGCATAATTTCTAATAATCGAATATGAGTCAGAACTTGAATAGTATTGTCACAGTCATGAGTTCTCAATGCTATGGACGATTCGCTGTATCGTTCACGAAAATGATTGATAATCATTTCCACATGTTGCACAATAGGCACAGGAACTAATGTGTTGGAAGAAATAATAGATTGAACTTGATTTAACCGATCAACAGAATCTGTGATTTTTTGTATGTCATTTAATCCTTTTTCTATGCCTGATAATCCTTTGAGGAAACGTGTGTCGGAACTGATATCATGGCTCTGAGCGATTAATCGAATAATGTCGAATGATGTGTGCACAATAGTAAGCGGAGTTCTAAATTCATGCGATATGAGAGTGACAAAATCAGATTGCTGTTTATTAAATTTCTTTATTATTTCTATTGATTTATCACGTTCATTTTGAATAATCTCACGTTTTCTAATTTCTTCATGTAACTGTTGAATTGTGGTTTGTAATTCAGCTGTTCTTTCGATGATTTTTTGTTCTAAATTTTCATTGTGCAATGCTAATTGGGTCTGTGCGGCTTGCAATCGCAAATGCGTCCGAATACGTGCAACAAGTTCATCTTTGTGGAAGGGTTTGACCACATAATCTACGCCTCCGGCACTATATGCAGCCGCAATGGCATCAGCGTCAGCATCGGCGGTAACGAAGATAATGGGAATGTCTTTGGTTATAGGATTTGCCTTTAGTTTGGTACATACTTCAAAACCATTCATAACGGGCATAGCAACATCAAGTAAAATAAGGTCAGGTTTGCGTCTTTCGGCGATGCTGATACCTTTTTCTCCGGTTAATGCGGCAAGAATTTCATATCCTTCTGATTTTAATGTTTTTGTCAGAACATGAATATTGGTTTCTACATCATCAATTGCCAATATAACATTCGAATGAGGTTTGTCTGTTGGTGTCATCGGAGATTTAAGATATTATTGTCGTTTTTCTAAAAGCAGAGCACAATGTTGTGATAAGTAAAAGAATGCTCGCTTTACACAATCTACTATAGTATTCAAAGTGTGAGCTTTATTCACAATTCTGACAATGCCTTGCCTATCGAATGATAGTAAAGAATCGCATTTGCCTTATTGCTAAATTACGACAGAAATGTAAGCCGACAAAAAACTCTACCTTTTATGAGAGTTGATGGCAATGATGTTTAGACTTTAATCGAACTGATGATTTCTATATCGGTATCGGAAGGCAACTCTGTAAAGCTGACAACATTCACCAACGGAAAAGCTGTTCTGAGCATCCTTGAGAGATAGGGTCGAATTTGCGCAGCACAAATTACTAAGGGGTTGTAGCCGGCTAATGTAATTTCATCCACTGCACTGTAGAGCGAATTTTGGACTGTACGCACAATATCGGGTGACAAACCTAATGTCGGGCTGGTCACTGCCGTGCTGTTACTTTGCAGCACCGAAGTCATCATTTGCTCCAATCGAGGGTCAACACCGATAGCATGGACAATACCTTGATTGTCTTGATATAATTTTTTTATCGTTTCACTTAAACTATGGCGGACATACTCGGTAAGAACATCCACATTTTTTGTGACTTTGGCATATTCCAGCAATGCCTCCAAAATTAATGGCAAATCTCGCACGGGAATATTTTCTTTTAACAGATTTTGTATGACTTTTTGAATGAGTCCCGTCGGTAAAATATCGGGCGTGATTTCATCAACCAAAGCAGGATAATCTTTTTTCTGATTTTCGATTAATTGTTTTACGTCTTGTCTTGTTAATAATTTATCTGCATGACGGCGGAGCAATTCCGTAAGGTGTGTTGCCAAGACGGTAGCTGCTTCAACAACGGTAAAGCCATTAAATTCAGCATTTTCACGTTCTTGCTGTGGTATCCATACTGCCGGTAAACCAAAAACGGGCTCGGTTACTTTTATGCCTTCAAGTTCACCATCGGCAGAGCCGGGATTCATGGCGAGCAATAAACCCGGATAGAGTTTACTTCTTGTTATTTCATTGCCGCGAATTTTAATCACATATTCTTCCGGTTCTATTTTAAGGTCATCGCGCACGCGCACGGGGGGTAAAATTATTCCCAATTCTGTTGCTAATTGTCTGCGAATATTGGAAATTCTTTTGAACACATCGCCACCTTGATTTTCATCAACCAAAGCAATAAGCCCATATCCTAATTCTACTTCCACTGGATCAATACGCAAGAGTTCTTCCACCGGTTGTTCTTGGGGTTTTTGTTGAACTTGTGCTTCTTCCATTTCTGTTACTAAGCGTTCTTGTTCTTTTCTTTCGAGAACCTTCGTGCGGAAATACGCAATGCCACCTGTACTTGCCGCAAGTAAAAGAAAGGGCACAGCGGGAAAGCCGGGCACAAAAGCAAGAGCAATTAAAGTGCCGCTCACTACGCCCATAGCGCGGGGTTGTTTACCGAATTGCACACCTAATTCTTCTTCAAGTTTTTGTCCTGAAGCGGAACGTGTGACCACCAAACCGGCAGCCACAGAAACCAAGAGTGCTGGAATTTGTGACACTAATCCATCGCCTATGGTGAGAATAGTATAAGTGCTGAGAGCATCGGTTATTTCCATATTGCGTTGCGCCACTCCCACAGCAAATCCGCCAATAATATTGACCGCTGTGATGATAATACCTGCAACGGCATCACCCTTGACAAATTTGGCAGAACCATCCATTGCACCGTAAAATTCTGACTCGCGTGTGAGATTTTCTCTGCGGCGACGTGCTTCTTGTTCATCAATAAATCCGGCATTCAAATCGGCATCAATACTCATCTGTTTACCGGGTAAAGCATCCAGCGTAAAACGGGCAGCCACTTCGGCTATACGCGTCGAACCTTTGATAATGACCACAAAATTGATGACAATAAGAATAGTGAACATGATAATACCGACGACATAATTGCCGCCTATGACAAAAGAACCAAATGCTTGAATAACATCGCCGGCATGACCCTCGCTTAAAATTAAACGCGATGTTGCCACATTAAGCCCTAAACGAAATAAAGTCGTGACAAGTAATATAGTGGGGAATGAACTGATATCCAAAGGACTTGTAATATAAACGCTGGTCATAAGAATAAGAACAGATAAAGCAATGCTGAGAGCAAGCATTATATCCAATAATAAACCGGGCAAAGGAATAACCAATAAACCGACAATCAGAACAAGTCCGATAGCCATGCCTATATCGGGATTCTTCGATATAAGCGACAAAGCTCTTTGTACATTATTCGGTAAAGGTAGTATTGATGTTGTATTTTGTGCCATTGTATTCCTTTTTCAAGAATTTCGGAGTATCTGTAATTCTATTATTTTTTCAAACGATAAATATAAGCCAGTACTTCAGCTACTGCCTTGAATAATTTTTCTGGTATTTCCTGATCCGGCTCACAGGCGGCATATAATGCTCGCGCCAAAGGCGGATTTTCAACAATAGGAACTTTATTGTCTTTTGCTATCTCACGCATTTTCAAAGCAAGATAATCGCTGCCTTTTGCCAAAACCAATGGTGCAGACATAGATTCCTGTTTATATGCTAATGCAACCGCATAGTGGGTTGGGTTGGTAATCACCACATCCGCTTGTTTGGTGCGCATGAGCATAATTTTTTTCAATCGTTGCCGCCCGAGTGCGCGTATCCTTTGTTTAATTTGCGGATCGCCCTCGCTTTGTTTGGATTCATCTTTGACCTCGCGTTTGGTCATCTTTTGATCTTCATTGAATTTCCATTTTTGGAAATAATAATCACCAAGTGCTATTGCCAGATATGCCAAGCCGATTTTCCATAATAATTCCGTTGTGATTGATACCATAAAAGCACCGATTTCTTGATAGGGCTTCGATGAAATCCCCACAATACCTTCAATTCTTTTATCAAGTACGGTATAGAGTACGGTGCCAATTATAAGTAACTTTACTATGCTTTTTCCAAGTTCAAAAAATGACCGCGATGAAAACAGCATTTTTTTTATGCCGCCGAAGACATTAAACATTTGTGCAATATTCAAACCTTCGGTAAATTTTTTGGAAGCAAAATGGAACCCGACTTGCCTGACTTCTGCTATAAGTGCGATACCTGCAATTAAAAACAGTATTGGCAAAAGAATAATGCCTAATAATCCGGCAAGTTGTCCATAATAATGAGGAATATTTTCTTCGTTGAGGACAACACCCGGTGCATTGATTATGAGTTGTTTCATAAATGCCATTAACTGCGCACTTAGCGAATTACCAAAGCCAAAAACAATTAAACCTCCGAATAACAATACTGCTGCGGAGGTAAGATCCACACTTTTGGCGACCAAACCTCTGTCGCGAGCATCACCGAGTTTTTTTCCGGTGGGTTGCTCGGATTTCTCCATTCCATCGGGTGTTTCAGCCATTGCTTACTCCCGATTTTACCGTAGCATTTATTCCATGTTCCTGTAAAGTTCTCATGATGCTCTCTTGGGGTTTAATGCCATGAGTACTTGAAATGCCTCATTTTGAAAAATTACCATGACTTGTTTCATCGTCATCACAAAAAGCGGAACAGTAATAAATAAAACAATAAGTCCGACAGCCACCTTAAATTGCATACTTAAAGCAAAAATATTTAACTGAGGTGCCACTCTTGCTAAAAGTGCTAAAGCAATATTGGTAACCAAAAGTGCAATCATGACGGGTGCTGCTATTTTGACGGCTACGATAGTAACAGTGGTAATAAGCCGAATTATTATTTCAATGCTGCTTCCTGTGAGCGCAAAAGTGTCAAGAGGCACAGCCCGAAAACTTGCTACCATAGACTCCAAAAGAAAATGATGACCATTGATGCCAAGAAATATCATGAGAGAAGCCATTCCTTTTAATTCACCGATGAGCGTAGGGGAATCTGCATTTTGATCAAAAAGCAATGCAGTTTGAAATCCTATATCAAAATCAAGCATACCACCGGCAAAGCGTGCCGCCATCATTACTAAATTTGCAGAGAACCCAATAGCAGCACCAACCAGAAATTCTTTTGCCACCAATCCTACAAGATACCACGCATGGACATCAATGATTGGTTGTTCTTTCCAAAAAAATGTTGTTAACGTTATTGCCATCAAACCTGCAATGCCAATTTTGTGCATCGGTTGTACTGCCGCATGGGAAAATAGGGGAGCGGTGCTCAACAAAGCGGCAATCCGCACAAACATCAATGTGCCGATAATGAACTGATTAGAAAAATATGTCACCGTCCCCGCATCAATCATGATAATGCCTGTTCAATTATTTAAGTGTGGGTATAAGATTAAATATTCCTATCGCATACGTTTTTAGATTTGACAACATAAATGGCATGACTAAAACTGTGACAATAAATACTAACACTAATTTGGGAACAAAAGAGAGAGTTTGTTCATTGATGGAAGTAGCCGCCTGAAAAATTGAGATAATAAGCCCCACGATAAGCGCAAGCAATAATAAAGGACCCGCTACGACCAATACATAGTAGAATGCTTCTCGAATTAATTGGATGACAAATTCATCTGACATAAGATTGTTGTTATAGTTGGAATCGAATTAAATTATCCGCCTCGCATTATACTATCCATAAGCGAACTTATGAGCAAATGCCAGCCGTCAATAAGAATAAAAAGTAAAACCTTCAGAGGTAAAGAAATCAATTGCGGAGGTAATAACATCATCCCTAAAGACATAAGAATACTCGACACAATCATGTCAATAACTAAAAATGGGATGAAGATGATAAAACCAATTTGAAAAGCTATGCGAAGTTCCGATATTGCATAAGCCGGTATGATGGTGATGGTGCTGACTTCATCAATATTTTTTGGTTTAGCCGTACCACTGAATTTGATAAATAAACCCAAATCTTCTTCGCGAGTGTGTTTCAACATAAATGCACGAAAGGGTTTGACCATTGAAGTAATTGCTTGTTCTTGGGTGATTTCATCCCGCATATAGGGCTGTAATCCTTCACGATTTGATTGGTCGAGTACGGGTTGCATCACAAAGAAAGTCAAAAAGAGAGCAAGACCTGTGAGCAATTGCGCCGGTGGCTGGGTTTGCGTTCCCAATGCCTGTTTGGTAAAATGAAAAACGACAATAATTCTGGTAAAACATGTCATCATAATCAGTATTGACGGTGCCAGAGTCAATACCGTCATCACCATGAGAATCTGGAGATTTAAAACTAAATCTTTTGAAGATTTCGCTTCTTCGACATTCACAGAAAGCTTGGGTAATGGCAATGGCTGCGCTGCTGTCTGGGCAAAGACATCATTCGCCAAGACACTCGTCGAGATAAAGATAAAAAGGAAAAGAAGTATCTTTTTAAGCAATTGTTTGTGTTCTTGATTCATACCCGCTGCTGCATATCGAAACATAGTTTGCCGATATAGCGAAAACAAGAGATGTGCCAAGCGGAATTTGGTCACTAAAGGTGGCAACAATGGTCAATAATAACCAAAAAAGCTAAGATTTTACTGTTTTTTTTGAATATATAGCGTTTATAAAAACCTTACTGTAAGTAGTATGAACCAACAAATGGACGATAATAGCCACAAGTTAAAATGCGAAAAAGGCAGATATGCCTAATCCGACGGTGATATCGCGTAATTGAGGAAGAGGTCTGGCAATATACTCTGTTGTCTGTCCTTGATAATACACTTGAGAATATGAAACCCTTACGGTATTGCGGTAATAGTATGTGCCATGCGCTGCAAAATGAAAGCCGGAGAAGCTTGGTGTTTGAAAACCAATACCAATCCCTGAGGTTACCATAGATTCTTGCGAATTATAGGGAGTGCCAAAAAAATTGCTTCCATAACCCCTATTGTCACCATACATATAGGATGCGCCGAGTATGGCATAGATTCTTTCAATACCAAAGGCGGATGCTTTGATTGGTATGCCAAGCTGAACCTCCGTGCCTATACTGCCAAAAAACCAAGAGTCTTGGTCACCTTCTTTGGTTTGTAAGGCAATCCCACCGATTTGCAATTGTAATGTTTTGCTGAAGGCATAACGATAGGTAAGTCCATATCCGCTCAATGAAGAGGCAGACAGTCCAATATTATGATTATACTCGATATAGTTCGAGGTGTCTTTTTGAAAATACTGCCCATACGCCGAAGCAGTCATAATCATTAAAATACAAGTAGTTAAACAGAAATTTTTCATGGGGATGACCTTATGAGTGTTGACAATAGTTCAATTCATCATTGCGTGTAAAAGCATACGGGATTCCAGAGCCGGTTTATAGTCCGGGCGAAACTCAAGTGCCTTGTCATAATATGTTAAAGCATCGAACCAATTACCCTTCAATTGCAATATACGAGCAAGATTGGTAAAAGCAAAATGGCGCGCTTCATACTCGGGTGCTTCTATTGCTTTGCGAAACCATTCTTCTGCTTCAGTAATTTTACCCTTTTGTACAAGGTATGCACCTATATCATTATAAGGTGTTCCCAAATATGGGTTAAGCTCCACAGCGATAAAGCATTCTCTTATAGCCAAATCGAATTTCCCTTCTCTGCTATAAGCCCATCCCAAATATGTATGCGCCGCTTCGGTAGGGTAAAGTGCAATGGACGACTTTAAGACATCTATGGCAGATGCGATTTGCCCTTGATGCAAAAGCACTAAAGCTTTTTGGCACAAATCTTCTGCTTGATGCTTATCATTATGAAATTGATGTGGCGACATGATAACGTTATCTGATATAAAATGATGGCTAATTTACGAAGTAGAGTACAATTACGGAAGTTTTAGTGCAGTTTCACATGAATAGTTGATTGCAAAATGTGTGAGAACAGTTACGGAAGTTTTCGCCAAACTGCATAATATTAGCCATTGCTTTGTGATAATAATGTACGTACATTTGTATCTTACTTATATCAAACGAGATGAACATAGAATAGCATTAGGCAGCTACATAAATTGAGCATAATGCCGATAAGTGCAAAAAACCATAGAACCGATTATCGAATTGGTGCAATGAAACGACAAAAGGATTTTTTATTTACGGAGGAAACATGTCATATTTGAGACATCGTTATTCACATACGACTTTTTTCAAATCAATACTCTTAGTATTGTTGGGCTTTGTTGTAGCTGAAGAGTGTACTTCACAGACATTCCGATTTACACTCAATCAACGCCGTCGCGCCGACCAAATCTGGGTAGAAATTTGGTGTAAATCCACTTCTGCTACGCCAACGCGGCTGGGCGAGGCAACACTCCGTGTGAATTTTAACCCGACATATTTATCACTTGCCAATTATGGCTTATCGGAAAATAATCCTGATAAAACCGATTCTGTTCGTTTCGATATAGCCAATTTATCGGCTTCACCGCAAACTTCTGCCATTGTGTCGGTTCAATCTCCTTTTGATCCCGATTATTATGCTACTCCATCCAATTATCAAGGTTTGGTTGTCGGAACTTCTATTCCGGGAATTGCAGAGTTACAAGTGAAAAGAACATCTGCTTCCGACACAGGGTTTGTACCAAGTTCCATAGGTCGTGGAAGCTATGTGGGTAAAATCGTATTTACCATCAATAGTGCATTCAATACAGCCGCTTCAAGTATGCGAGATACCGCCACGACATTTGTCAGTTGGGGTGCTTTGGGAAATACTTCTGTGGTCTATAACTATAATGATGTTCTGATTGGCACTACTGCATTATCGTTTGTTAATCCGGGTGCATTTACCATTAAGGGCGTTACTATTCTTAATCCTAATGGTCCTTCCGAAGTGGTGGATCGTGATGGTTCTTACTATACAACGAATATACTTGGCTATCCCATTTACTTTGAGCGCAGCGGTATTTCTTCCGTAACAACGGTTGCAACAGCAGGCACAACGAATGAATACGGCGATCAGGAGTTATCATATTATCTGGATTATCGTTTGACAACAGGCGGAGCTTTTCTGAATATTGGCAGTATCAATGAAACCGGAGCTGTTTCCAATACCGGCGCACCATTAGATCAATTAACAGATGGAACCGGCGCAGCAACGTGGGATGGATTTGTTACGCAATATGGTAATCAGATTAATACAGTCAATGGCGGTCAAGGCACGGTGTATCCTAATTATCGCCATCCTGTGCGAGTAGTGTGGACGCAAAATTCTAATTATATTTATCGTTCTGAGCAAGCACAATTGCGCATTCGTACACGCAATGGAGCATCCGGTGCTTCGGGCAATGCGCCACCGACGAACTTTACAACTATTGGCAGCGACCTTTCCGATGCACCTTTCATACTCGGACGCCTTTTCTTTGCCCAATTAAATGGCACAAATCAATACTTCAAATCAGCACAAAATTATGTTAATGCTTCAGAATTAACTGTGGAAGCATGGGTAAATCTGAATGCTAATAAAGGTACGGGCGCAAATCCGGGTATTGTTGCCACCGGTCTTGGACCAAACACACAAGAAGGCGCATGGATTCTTTACTTGCGTGATGGCATTTTTCCGGCTTTTCGTGCACGTGAGATTCTGGGACGAGACAATGGGTATCTTGCTGACTTGGTAAGTACAAGACCAATTACTGTGTCGAGTGATGTAAAACCGATTACAAATACTCACTCACAAGGTTGGCATCATATTGCAGCAACGGTCAATAATAATGTTGTTACTCTCTATGTGGATGGTGAAATTGTTGCGCGCCGTGTCAATACCTTTGCAACAAATATGCGTATGTTATTAACAAATCATCCCTTATGGATAGGTGTTAATCCGAATGGCACAACCTTAGCCGCAAATGATTATCTTCATGCAGGTATTAAAGGCGTAAGAATATGGCGCACAGAACTTAATCAAACACAGTTACGCCAAAGAGCTTCCGGTATTCCTGATCCCGCCGGAGCAATAGCACCATTTTCATCAGCAGACTTGCGTAAAGGTTTAGAATATTATTTTGATTTTGAAGGACGCAATACTGATTTAGCAAGTCAAACATTTTATCAAAATTCTGCACAACAGGTAAACTACATAGCTGCCACGTCAACAGCAAGTATTGTATATCGCCCCGATCAACCCCATATTCGCATCACTTCACCGCAAACCGGTGTTGGGGTAAGCAATCGTTCAAATCAAGATTATGAAATTCGTTGGTTAGGATACGGTTTAGGTAATATTTCCGGCGATGGATCACCGAATAATAGTCGCGATATTGCCATTGAATACAGCTTTAATAATACGACAAGCTGGACTCTTGCCCGCAACAATCTTGGTACGACACTCGCCAATAATCTGGGATATACCTCCACCGTGGGCACAGGCGCGATCGTTGATGTGGAAAGCACATCTGCAATCTGGCGACCATTTAATAATGAATCCTCTAATGCCGATGGGGGTGGGACTCTGAATTTACGTAATCTGGGTTCTTATAGCAGAACAGGTTATTTACGCATACGTGGTTTAAGCGCAAGCGGTGAAGAAAATCTCAGTGCTTCTGTGGGTCCATTTACTTTTGCACCGTACTTCGCTCTACGCAAGGGTGCGGGCGATTCGATTACGGTATCTGCCGGATCGGATTTGAATATCAATAGCACCAAAGCCATGATTGAAGCATGGATACGCCCATATTCATTTCCGACAGGAACGGCAAAGTATCCTATTTTGGTTAAACAAAACAATGCCGGTGCTTTACATTATGGATTTTCTCTTTTACCCTCAGGGCGTTTGGAATTTCAAGTTCAAGATTTGAATGGTCAGGTACGTACGGCAGTGAGCGATAGTCTTAAACCACTGATACAGCCGCGTACAGAAGCTGATGATTCTACGTGGACACATGTAGCCGTGTTCTTTGATCGCACTGCAAATCAAACACAAGTAGGATTTTGGATTGACGGTATTTTGCAATCATCACCCGCAATAGTTAATCAATTAGGTACAGACTTGCGCCTTGACAGTTTGAATACATTTCCCGCTTATATCGGGTATCAGCGCGGCGTTGGCTCTTTTATAGGAGAAATCAGAGAATTACGGTTTTGGAATGGTGAACCTGCGGGCACGAGCACGGTTGATGCGCGCCGTCAACAGATACAAGGTGCACAATCACAAAGACTTAGCTCCGGTGTAAATTTGGTGGCTGCCTATAATTTCAATGGTGGTTCATTTGTGAATGGCAATTCTGCAAATGCTATGTATAATCACACATTAGGTAATAGTGCCGATATTCAGACCACATTTAATGGCACAGGATTACGTTATGTTGCTGCACGTCCCTTTATTAAATTAGTCGAGCCGATTTTTAATGAATCAATAACAAATGGCACAACTGATTATCGTTTACGTTGGGTTGGTTTTGATTATGATAATGCTTCCTTTACTGCCGGAGCAAATGCTCCCGCACCCGTTCCTCCAAGTCTTGAATTTTCACTCGGCGGCGGCGGCGGGAATAATCAACAGCCATTTCAATATGTGACAAGTCCATATTTTGCTGCACTTGCTAACTATGGTAATGCTGTTGGCAATGAAGCGAATCAAGGATTTCGTATTACAAACGCCGGAACATCTTCAGCAACAGGTAATGATTTTGTCTATGGTGGTTTGCGCTATGCCGCACGTTTTAATTTGAGCAATGCTGACCCTGATTTGAATAATGATGGGATTTACAATGATCCTACGGCATTATCGGCAGTTTTGACCAGTGCCCGTTTACGTTTACGCGCCGCAATAAGCTATAATAATTTGACCGGTAATGATACTATTGCAACAATCGGTAATATCTTTACTATTACTCCTCCGTCGAATTTCTCGGTACGAGCACTTCTTGAGGGATATCATGAAGGTATTGAAACAGCGAATGCATCGCCATCATTAAGTACATCATCGGCATTTCGTGCCTTGGGAACAAGCTATCAAACCGGTGGACTAAAAATTAAATTATACAGTAATGTTGGTAATGCACCGGGAGCATTAATAGATAGTGCTCAGTCGGTATCAGGATACCATCCTAATGCTTTTACATCATCGGCTATATTAACCAATGTACGCTCCAATAATGCTGATGGACCATTGTTTGCACTTGTACCGTTTGTCTTTACAGCAGTGCCCGACGATCGTTATTTTGTTGTGGTGCAGCATCGTAATCATTTGCCTGTAATGTCAAGAATACCCGCTGTATTTGCGTATTCCGGCGATAATTATGCGACATATCAAAATGAATCCGGTTGGGACTTTACGAATTGGAATGGTGGGATAAATGCAGTAAGTGCATTGGCAAATTCACCCAATGATGTAGCAACGAATGCTCACAGTAATCGCTATCCGGCTTTTGGTGTGTTTACAAGTGATTCAACCGATATAAATTACGGTATTACAGGACTTATCCATAATGAAGGTCGTGATGAAAGCGGCACCCTGAGCAATCGTGTTTCTGCTATGGTTGCCGGCGATATTAATCAAGATACATGGATTGATGCTACCGACAGAGTTATTGTTCGTAATGAAGCGGGTGCTACGGTTAATCTCCGTTCCGATGTGGATGGAAGCGGCACCATTGATGCAACTGACCGAACAATCGTTGATAGAAATATTGGTCGTCGTTCTTCATTATATCAGGTTATTCCGAACTTGAAAACGGAAGCCGATAATAATCATGTAACTTCGATGATGATGATGTCGGCAGAGGATAAATTCTTAGCCCAAGCAATGGACAAAACCTTAGAAAATGCCCTTGTTCGCGGCAATGCAATACAACAAACAGATGGTCATTATACCGATGCAAAATCCGAGTCTGCCTTGGCTGCACAAGCATTAAAGTATCAAGTATCTGCAGAACCGAAAATTGTGGGTGATAAAGTTGAGGTTCCGCTGTATATAGTTAATAATGGCGATGATTTTGCCTTGGCAAATTGTACATTTGCTATCAAGTTTAATCCGAATGTATTGCGTTTTGCGACTCTCTCCGGCACAGAGAATGTTATTTTCAAAAATGTGGACAATACCACATCATATCAAGGTATTGTGCATGGACCAAGACCGGGCATTGTCAATACAGTGGATAATTTCCGTTCCATTGAAATTTTGTTCGATGCGGCATTAAAATCCAATAAAGGAGTAAATGTACCTAAAACAAAGACCTATCTTGGAACGCTTGTTTTCAATATGATACAAAAAAATCGTGCAATTGCTCTTGATTGGTATAATACAAGTGTATGGACAACATCAGGTCGCAATGTTACCAAATCCGGTGAATTTTTACCGATACCTCCAATTCTTACTTACAGTGCCACAGTGACAGTTCCTAATGGCGGCGAGCGTTATGCAGTGCGTCGTGCAACTCCGATACAGTGGTCATCGGTTTCTCCGGCAGCTGTTCATGTGGAATGGTCTAAAGATGGCGGCAAAACTTGGACACGAGTTTCCTTCGATCCCATGAGTGCCAATGCCAATACTTTCGGTTGGCAAACGCCGGGTACACCTTCCTTTAATAACCTTATCAGAATCATTGATGCTGAAACGGGTATTGAGTTAGATCGCAGCGATGCGCCTTTTACGATAGCTGCTATTGTTGCGGGAATATCACGTCCGGCAAGCACAGATCCTATTTATAAATTCGGTTCAAATGATAATATTATATGGGTGAGTGACGGTATTGAAAATGCACGCTTTGAGTTTACCGATAATAATGTGGCTGATTTTGGTTGGAAGCAAGTTGTGTCCTCACGTCGTGCTTCTGATGGAAAAACACAGTGGACTATTCCAGCTAATGTCAATACCACACGAGCCATTGTTCGCATGATTGACATGTATGATCAACAGGAAGTTGCCCGTTCCGGTGAATTTAAAGTGCTTGCGGGTACATTGACTTTTACCTATCCTCGTGAAGATGTCAAGTTGAAAGCCAATGCCAAAGACAGAATGAGATGGAGCATTAAAAACAATGTCAAAATTGCTGATATAGAGTTCAGTGCCGATGGCGGTATGACATGGGTGACAGTCAAAGAAAATGTTGATGTGACTAAAGGCATTCTTGATTGGACTATTCCTTCTGTGAATACAACACAAGGTGTGCTGCGTGCAATTTATCCGAAAACACCGGAATTAGAATATGACAGAACAACATTTTTTACCATCAGCGGGGCAATTTCCTCCATAGAAGATGAGGTTGTCAATGGCATACGAGTGTCTCTGCCAATGCCAAATCCGGCGGATTTCTCGACACAAATGACCATAAATCTACCATCGCAGCAATCTGTGACCATCAATATTGTGGATATACTTGGTCAAGTAGTTGCCACAATAGCCGATAATTCATTACATGATATAGGTGAGATGAGTGTATCTATTGATACAAAACAACTTATGTCAGGAAGTTACTATGTGCGAGTTCAATGTGGCAACACAACGTTTATGCGAAATCTTGTCATTAAACATGAACAATAATGGCATAATGTGAAAAAAAATCAGTACGATTCAGAAATTCACTTACGATTATACTACCGATTGATTAACTCATGCGTGAGGCAAACATGAACATACTTACGATACAAAATTCTTCTGAGAAGCGGAAGTGTATCTGCGCACTACCTTCGGGTGGGTCAATTTTAACAAAACAAACGAATTTACTTTTAAATGGAGACCGAAATGGATTGTCATAACATTACTCGGTCAAATTATTCATTGTTTCATAATCAAAGGATTGTTTCCATGAAACATGCTAACACAAAGCATTCCGACTCGGCAGCAGGATATATGCCGGATATTCGGAACAAATTGCGTAGGAAGGGAATGACTCTCGCCTTCGCAATAATCCTGGCTTTCTTCGCTTTCCCGGCGTTGAATGCAGCGACTATAACGTCAACGGCTACCGGGAATTGGTCATCAACAGCAACATGGGCAGGTGGGGTTGTTCCCGGTCCCGGTGATGATGTTGTCATTGCGGCACATACTGTGACCTTAGACCAAAGTGTTTCCATAAATTCATTGGTTTTGAATAATGCTGCATCTATCTTGCAGCCACCAAGTGCCGGAGGTACATATCTTATGACCATATCGGGCAGCAGCGGTGGAAGTTGTATTAACTTAAGCAATGCAACAGCACTTCTTGATGCAAGTAATGGTGCGGGACTTATTAATGTCTCCATTACGGGTACGACTTCATCTGCAATTACTAATGCAGGTGCAACCACGAGTTTGGTGTTCAATAATCTTACGATTAGCGGAACCGTAACATCTGTGTCGGAATTCACGGTTGAAGGCAATATTGATGTTTCCGGTACCGGTTCATTCGTTGCAGCAACACCAAGTGTTGTGACAATCAATGGATCGAATACAAAAACCATTACGAAGGCAACAGCAGGAACATTGTCATTTTATGATCTTGCTCTTGCCAGCACATCAGGAAATAATGTTACGACTGCATCATCATTTACTGTGACGCAAACGATGACTGTTGGTGCAAATGCTGCTTTAACAGCGTCCGATGGTACAGTAACATTCAATATTTCTACAAATACTCCCGTAATTATTACAAATAGCGCTTCTATAACAAGTCTCAACTTTAATAACCTTGCAGTTTCTACAACTGTAGCGGTTACTTCTGTTGGATCGTATAGTGTCAATGGTAATTTGACAAAATCAGGTGCAGGTACATTTATTCCTGCGGCAGCAAGCACAGTGCGATTTAATAACTCACTGAAAAAACGTATTTCTACAACAGGCGGTGCTGTTACCTTTGGTAATATTACTGTCACAGATGGTTCATATATAGAAATTGGCGATGGCTCAACAGGTGGTGACCAAGGTAGTTTTTCTATCGGTGCAGCAGCAGCCATCACAGTTCAAGGATCGGGTAAACTTATTGCAGTGGAAGGTACTGTAACATACAGTGCAGCAGGTTCTATTTCTTCAGCATCGGGCAGTACATTAACGTTCTTTAATCTTGCTGTAGGCGGTGCAGTGACAACCGCATCCAGCTTTAATATTGCAGGCGGCACAGCATGTTTTTCCGGTGCAGGAACATTGACTGCCACCGCTGGTACAATTACATTTTCCGGTAATGCTCCCGCAACGATTACCAATACAGGTAGTACATTCTTTAATGTCAATATTGCTCCATTAGTTGTTAATCAAGTAGCTTCTGTATCTACAGCGGTTGCGGCAATAACAGTTGCAGGTAATTTTACTGTGGCTGCCGGCAGTTCTTTTTCTGCCACAACGCCTTCGGTGATTACATTTACAAATATTGCGCAAAGAACAATCACCAATAATGGTACTCTTTCATTCTTTGGATTGACAGTTGACGCAGCTTCTGATGTGGTAACAACATCAAGTTTTACCATTGCTGATGTGTTTACAAACACAGGTACATTTACAGCTTCGGGAACATCAACCATTACACTTTCGGGTGCAGGTACTAATATTGCGACGACGGCACCTACATTCCAAAATGTTATCTTCACAGGTGCTTCTACGCCGGCAATCGGTATGAATGTCAAAGGTAATATGTATGTGAATGGTGCGGGTTCTTATGTGGCATCCGCGGGTACGGTAACATTTAATGGCACAGGTACACAATATATTGGTGGTGA
>JAFLBY010000289.1 GCA_017302855.1 Candidatus Kapaibacterium sp. | reverse complement strand
TATCATGGCAGCTCCCTGAGCAGTTTCCAAGCGTTGACGCGGACCATAGGCATTTGATACACGGAGAATAATTGACCTTATTCCATACAGATGTTGAAACAACAACAAATATTTTTCAATAGTTAATTTAGTTATCCCATAAGAGGTCAACGGGGAGGTAGGATGTTTTTCATCAATTGGGATATATTTAGGAGAGCCATAGACTGTTCCGCCAGAGGAGATGAATACAATCCGCTTAACTTGATGCAGCAACATGGCATTAAGCAATTGCACAGCAACTACAAGGTTGGTCTGGACATCATAAATCATATCGTCGTTAGAGTTTTTTGGGAGAGTGAATGATACTAGGTGCAGAACGACATCCATCCCAATTAATGCATTTGAAACATCATGCACACTTAACATATCCCCAGAAAACCACTCTATTTTTTCAAAGGCTAAGAAAGTACGATATGGTTTGACACGAGGATGTTCGAAGATGCGTAACTCATATCCATCTTTCAAAAGCCTATCGACCACATGAGAACCAATAAAACCACCGCCGCCAAAAATAACAATTTTCATTATTAGCTCACCTAAATATCTCCATTTAGTTTTTCAAATCAAATAATAAAAGTATATAAAGATTTCTTCGAACATCAATCATAATAACATTAGTATATTCTAGAATCGATACCGGTGGATACTGCATCTTCAACAGTTCGAGCTATCATTTCAAGATGTGCTTCACGATTAAAATTCTTACCCACAAATGTTCTACCATTCGCACCTACTTTTCGTGCAAGCTGTTCATTTTCAAGGACATTCAGCATATGTTTTGACATACCTAGAACATCATGCTCATCTACCAAAAAACCTGTTTCCCCATCTACAACTACATCCGGAATACCCGCATGACGTGTACTAATCACCGGCACTCCAGCAGCAGAAGCTTCCAAAATCGCAACCGGAGTTCCTTCCATATCCCCATCCATGGCGGTTATGGAATGCTGGACATATGCACGGGCAACGGAAAGGTATTCCGAAAATTCTTCAAGCGTAATAACTCTTGGGAAAGAAACTGCATATTCGATCTTCAAGAAGCGAATAAGATTAATACAAACATTAATCAAAGCTCCTTCCCCAGCAATTACCAGCCTGGCATCTGGATGTTGTTTTAAAACTTCGTTGAATGCAAGAATCGTATAATAATGTGCCTTTTTATCAACAAATCTGCCAGTACTGATAAATAATTTCTGACTAAAGTCTGGTGTGACGCTAAAAAATCGGTCATGTGGACCTGTAGGACTGTACCGTATTTTTTCAGCCGGACACCCAAGACTCTTCAATTTCTCCTGTATCGATCTACTAACCACAATCACTGCACTAGCATAATTGAACAAATCTTTATATGCAAATTCATATTGTCGCAATATCTGATGTACCGAAGCGTCATACCCCAAAAAAGTGACCACCAAGGGAATTCTTAAAGACTTACAAACAGTTAGGATATTCGCCCCTGTAGTGCCGTATTCAGCCAGAACACAATCGATTTTTTCTTTGCGTAACGACCATGCAAAAACATCCTCCCTTCTATCATTAAACGGGGAGGCTATCATTTTTCTAGTGTAATGATATAGAGTTGAAAACCATTTGTTTTTTTCCAAAACCCCATAGTTTTCCAGCATTGTTGGTAAGGGGTCTCCATAATAATAACGAACGTTCATACCCTGAATCTCTTTATGTGCTTGAATAAAAGTTTCAGTGTATGCATTTAAGCTTTGTGCCACGATCGCCAAATTTAATTTCATGCTATTTTTTTGCCATACCATATAAACTGGTAATCATTTGAGATTCTGAAAAATCGACAATAAAATTCTTATCTTTATTTATCAACATGAAAATTATGGGCTTAAGTAATATTGACAATAATTTCCGCTTCCAACCTAACAAGGGCGATCTCCTAACCCATAGTCCCAGCATTTGAGCTAAAGCCGCATGCCACCCACCAGTAGCTTTTATCTCAATGTTAGTAAATCCGGAGTTCATCAAGTGCCTTTTCAGAGAAAAAGGTGTATAACGATATTCATCATGAGGCACCTCATGAAGGTTCCACAAAAATGGAACAGTAAAGAAGAAGGTACTACCCGGTTTTAAGACACGATTCACTTCTTTCAAGAATACTTCAGGTTCAGGGCAATGCTCCAATACTTCAATGGCTATACAGCTATCAAAACTCTCATTTATAAATGGCATGGTTTTACCATCCCATGTGTAATCAGGTTTGATAGTCTCATCATAAATCAAGGCTGTTTCAATATCGAGCCCAACATAGTCTTGCACGGAAGATTTTTTGAGAATATGGTTTTTATAGGGCATCTTACCACAGCCAGCGTCCAACAAACGTCCATCTAACCTAGTAAGGGACAACTCCAGCGCCGCTAGTATTGACTTACGGGCAAAATACCTATCCAAATTATTAGGGCTAAATGGAATTGAGACAAAATTGTCGAAATCATTTTTTGGCAAAACACCTTGAAGAATCAAGATAATAGACTTAAGCCTGGCGCGCAATCGTAATTTCAATCTCATGCGTTGAATGATGGATGGTTCGCTTTCAATGACATGTTCCTTTAACAAATCATTCATGGGTGGCAATTCAATATCAGCCGGGAAAGTAAAAAGAGAGGTTCGACTAACAGCATCCTGCGTTAAATTACCAATTAACTTTATCCATTCTACCAGTGAACTTTCAATTGAGAATTTTTCTATGATGTGTTGACGGGCATTTTTAGATATTTTTTTTCGCAATTGATCATCTGTGACAAGTAAAGATATGGTTTCAATCACAGAGTCCCACCTATCTTTTACA
>JAFLBY010000288.1 GCA_017302855.1 Candidatus Kapaibacterium sp. | reverse complement strand
GTTTTCTCTGAGCTGTTTCCAATCTTTCGCGTAACACATTTAGTTGATCAGTAAAATAAGTTGCTGCTTTCTGTGAAGGTTCGACTGTAAGTCGAATACTTATTTCTTGATAAGCATTGGCGAAAGCATTTGCCATTGCAGCTGCGAACATCGGATCAGGTCCTTTATAACCAATACCAATTACACTGCTATCACGCGAAGTTTCAACATCAACATTCCTAAGCAAAAAATTCGCCAGCCAATCGCGCAAACTCAATTCACTGTTACTATCCTCATGTTGTTTCTTTACGACATCGCTTTGATCAAGCCTTAGCTGATCTATCACCATCAGCGCTGTCCTGGAACTCTTGATAACATCTATTTGAGTAGCCATAAAACCTGGACTTAGATGAGCAGCAATCACTGAACCCGAAACAGGATCAATTCCTTTATAGGTAAGTAACAAGGTTGCTGATGACTTGTAACTTTTTGGTAACGACAAGCTCACGATCAGAGTTGTCGAGATTGTCACAACAAGAGTTAGCAAAATAAGCTTATACCTTGCTAATACGATAAAAAAGAATCGAGAAAAATCCATAGATTAAATTTTGATCCAAATCAATGCATTGTTATTAAGAATAAGGTGTATATGATGCTAATACTTCCGTTTTTTAGAAAAATTTCCAAGTCAGCATGGAGTCATTATCAAAACAAACTTTCTTTGATATAAATAACATCATCAGGTTCAACCAGATCACTAGACTTCACAGATAGAACTTTAAGATTTCCGTGAGAATCACGTCTTTGGACTCTTAAACCACGTTCGGTACCTCGCGGATTAAGTCCACCAGCTACAGACAGAGCCTGAATGACCGTCATATTACGTTCTAATCTATATGTTCCAGCACGCTGAACTTCACCATAAATATAAAATCTATTTGCTCTTTCGACATAAACAAGATCATCACTTCTTACGTGAATATCGCGCGATAAATCTCCAGAACGCACCATCTCTGACACATCGATCACTTCCTTAAAGAACTGTTTTCCATCGGAACGAATCAGCGTAATTAGATCGCCACCTTCCGGAATGATTCCACCTGCCATTGCAAGAATTTCGGTCAGGCTACGTTTTCCATCAATAGGATAGCGCCCCTGATTTCGAACATATCCGAGAACTGATATCATTTGGCTTTGCAGTGATGCGGTAAAAATATTCACTTGTGGGTTGCGTAAGATATCTCTGCTCTCAAGCAAATTCGCAATCTTTTTCTCTGCTGCAGAAGGTGTTAATCCATCAACGAGAATTTCACCCAGAAGAGGAAAAGTGATATTCCCATTTTCACTTACTTTTGATTCAGTCGTCATATCAGGATGACCATAGACAAATATCTTTAATAGATCTCCAGGTCCTAGTACACTTTCTCTTGAATCGTCGGCTAATGCAACATTAATACAAGCGATCCAGAGAAAAATAAAAGTCAAACTCCATAAATTGAATTTACTCAAATATTTCTTCATTTATTGCAGTCCTTAATTCATAACCCAATCAGCTTCAAATCCTAAAAATACACCAAATATTACTTGAATCCAGTAATACCTCTTTCAATTGCTCCTTCAGAAATTGGTGCGGAATTACTCATTCCTTCCAAACTATCCGGTATCAATTCATTAGATGATGAACTAACGGGTTTTTCATCATTTGGTTTCTGATCTTTAACATTAAGATATTCAATTTTTGCAGCAGCTCGCAGACGGGTAATTTCAGCATCTGTTGCTTCTTTGAATTTTTGATTCATCAAGAATCTTTCGATTTGTGGTGCAGCTGAGGCAAGCGCAACTGGACTTTCCTTAACCGCATTAACATAGATTAATGAGCTAGTTTCTTGCTCATTAATAATAAAAATTGTATCTTTACTTTTTTCCTGCAATAAAGTCGTCATCTGGGGCGGCAGATCAGTCGAACTACGTGATGCTACATTACGAATATACTGTACTTTATTTTTTTCAAGCCACAAAACAACCTCATCAAGCGTTTTTGCTGCATCAAGTACTTTCTTTAGTTCTTCACTTAAATCCTTGGTTGCTATTCGTACTATCGTCAAATCAAATTGTTTACGATGAGTAAATAACTCTGGATGCTTCTGATAGTATTCATCTATTTCAGCCTTTGTAGGTTTCACAACTTTACTCATAATACCTTGCAAATACGCTTGCGTTATCACTTGCGCAATAACTCGTTCTCTTGCCTGCATAACATCTGGCGTACGGTCAAGTTTGTTTCGAATGGCTTCATCAACAATCAACTGCCTGGAGATCAGTGACTCCAATAATTGCTTACTCGCGGCCTCATATTGATCAGCACGTATGTTAGCTCGCCTGATTTCATCGTTGAGCTGCAGCATTGTAATTTCTTTTCCATTTACACTTACCAACGCTTGACCGGATTTTTTTTCAGTCGGCTCCTCTTTATCACAGGCAGTGAGAACTACAGCAACTGAAATCGCTCCACTCAATAACAAAAACAACCGAAAATTTGCAAAAGCCATAGTCCTTTTCCCTTTTTGATGACAATGTTATTCAAACCAAATTAACTAAGCCGACAATTCCATACATATATAATATATATGAATATCAATTAGATAAGTTACGAACTTCATGTTAGCTACGACATATAAAAGAAGAAACTTTAATGATTGAGTTTTAATCCGATAAAATACAGCAATGTTTGTTACAAATCAAACACGTACTAAAAGCTTCTTAAAGAAAATTTCTAAGAGAGTAAAAAAATCAAACACACGATATGATTGGCACTAATTTAAAAGAAAAAAATCCTTTTTGATAATCCGCAACGGTTCTACTACAAATGTTTCTTTGCTGAATA
>JAFLBY010000287.1 GCA_017302855.1 Candidatus Kapaibacterium sp. | reverse complement strand
CATATTCGGTGCGAATTTCATCGAATTGTAAACCCAATTTTTCAAAACGAGCACGCAATATTCTATTACCGGCTTGTGCTTTTTTATATGCATCGGGCGCGGAGTATGTTAAAGAGCTGAAAGCAGTATAGCCGTCGGCATAACTTGCGGAAACTTTGTAAAATGGCGTGGCAGGTTTGCCCTTAATACCATAGACCCTTACTCGGTCATTACCTAAATCTTCGATATTGATAGTGCTGAAATCCGCTATACAATCGGGTGTAATATATTCGGCAGGATTACCGATTTCATACATCAATTGCTCGCTGATGGTTTCGCGGGAGACACGTCCTCCCGTACCTTCATGTTTAGTAACAACAAAAGAGCCGTCGGGATATGCTTCGATAATCGGGAAACCGATATTTTCCATATCAGGAATATTTTCCCAGTCACCAAGGAAGTTACCACCTGTGGCTTGTGCGCCGCATTCATTGATATGCCCCGCAACAGTTCCTGCCGCAAGTTTATCCCAATCATCTGCCGACCAACCAAATTCATAAATCATCGGAGCCATTGTTAAGCCGGTATCGGTGGTGCGTCCGGTGATGACAATATTGGCGCCTTGACGCAATGCCTCCACAATAGGCATTGCACCCAAATAGACATTCGCGCTGAGCAATGAGTCTTTGACTTCCGCGATGGGTTGACCTGTTTCCATATTTTCCATAGCATGACCTTGTTCAACAAGTTCATCTATTCTGCCGAGTAAATTATCGCCGGTCACAATACCTATTTTCAAGCCGGTGATACCAAGTTTGCGAGCCACCTCGAAAATCTTATCGCGCGCTGCTTCGGGATTAACGCCCCCGCCATTGGTGATAAGTTTGATATTCTTGCTCATCAAGTAGGGCATGACTTCTTCGCATACTTGCACAAGGTCACGCGCATAGCCCATTGCCGGATTTTTAATCTTCTGTTTTTGCATAATGGACATCGTTACCTCTGCCAAATAATCAAGCATGAGATAATCAATATCGCCCTTGGAAACTTGGTCGAGCGGTGCTGTAAGTAAATCGCCCCAGAAACCCTGTCCGGACGCTATACGAATTTTTTCTTTTGCCATAAATCTTTCATTTTTTATATGTTACAAATACTGTTTTTTGTGCTGTGTTTGCATATATCATCATGCCGAGCTGTGCTTATTGGTCGAGTACCAAAGTAAATGCCCCATCAATATGCACCGAACATTGAGGATTCTTTTGCCTGAATATGCGGATAATATGCGACAAATCTTGTGTTCGCAGATGACAAGAGCCAACCGGAACATTATCATCGTCTGTGAAAAACTCCACAACAAACCACCCGATAAACTCATTGATATAGATACGTTTGACATCTCTGTACGGAATCGGAATATTGCCTTCAATCAGTAAATGGCGCACGATGATGCCTTGTGTTTTGATCAATAAACGCTGATGATGCGCCCTCATAAGCAATTGCGTTATGTTGATAGCGCATGCAATCGGTATCACATAGAGGAAGATATTTCCCTCTGATTGTATCAATGCAATGACCGCAAAGATACAGAAAACAAAAAAAAATGAACCGACAGAAAGCCAAATAATGGGTGTCAGCTCCACACTTGCTATGTCTTCACCGAGGGACACCTCCTGCAAATTAAGGTCATCCACCACTTGCCGGTAATAGGTAGCACCGAAAGCCAGCATGGAGTAAGCAAATCCCACATAGAGGGCATGATAAAAAATTATGGTATCAAAATGCATAAATATCTGAAAGCGTTATGAGATTTCTTATTTTTGCCTTATCAGCACTATTATAGACAAAATTACCGTGATTTTCTGCAACAATCACCATGTTACACTCTAAGATTTTTACCGATGGACAGTATAGGCGCATATCTTAAAAACAGACGTGAGACGTATGGATTGACTCTGGACGACATTTATGCACGTACTAAAATCCGTCATCACGTGATAGAGCAAATAGAGCAGGATAATTTTTCCATTATGCCCGCACCGTATTTGCGTTCCTTTTTGCGTACATATTGCGAAATGGTGAAGATTGAAGAAGAAGAGATTCAAGCCATTATTGCGAAAGTTGGCGTAGCATCCAAACCCACGCCCGCAGTGATAGCCACTCCCGTGAGTGATGCACCCAAACAAACACGCTCTGCGCCCCCCAAAGCGGAATATTCGGTCAAACCATTATTGCTGAGGGCATTTATTTTTGCAGGATTATTCTTGGCTATTGTCATAGCGATTTACACTTATGTATTCAAACCCGACCCAAAATCCGCACATACACCACAGCAAAAAAGCGATTCGTCATTGCTCACGGTAGTAGGAAATACCGTCGTTGGGCTTATTGATGAATCCGTAACCACAGACAGCTTGCTGCTGGATATGAGGGCTTCCGACCAAGTATGGATTACCATGACCGCCGATGGTAAATTCAGCAGACAATTTTTGCTCAATGCCAATGAGAAACGCTCATGGTCAGCAAAAGAGTTCTTTCTGCTGTCGGTCAGTAATGCTGGGGCTTTGGAAATTATGCGCAATGGCAAACCTTTACCTCTTTTGGGCGAAAAAGGTGAATTCGTGCGCTCTGTGAAAATTACCAAAGATGATTTAATCGCAAGTTCTTCACCTTATACCAAACAAGTAACACCTTCAGCTAATACAACACAACAAGTACCCCAAACCACAGCACCGAAACCAATTCTTCAACAACCGAAACAAGAATTGCCAAAAAAAGAAATACCTAAAGAAAAACCAATTATTCAGCAACCAAAAAAAGAACCACCAAAACAGGAATCGCCCAAAAAAGAGGTAGCAAAACCAATTATTCAACAACCAAAACAGGAGTTGCCGAAAAAAGAAATAGCTAAAGAAAAACCAATTGTTCAGCAACCCAAAAAAGAACCACCCCAAAAAGAGGTGGCAAAA
>JAFLBY010000286.1 GCA_017302855.1 Candidatus Kapaibacterium sp. | reverse complement strand
GGGTTTAGGGTTTAGGGTTTAGGGTTTAGGGTTTAGGGTTTAGGGTTTAGGGTTTAGGGTTTAGGGTTTAGGGTTTAGGGTTTAGGGTTTAGGGTTTAGGGTTTAGGCCTTGCGAATTCGATCGAACAATCGTTGTAAATGGTCGGTATTCTTAACTAATACGGTAAGAACACCTTCGAAAAGTGCCTCGAAAGCATGAATGTTCACGCCACGAATATTTGTATTGTTAAAACCGATGATTGCAGTAGTAATATCGCTCAACATACCGCTTCTGTCATCGCCGGTAACGCGAATGGCTGCCACAAAGTCTTCGGATTGTAATTCCGCCCAATCCAATACTAAGAGCCGAGAAGGATTCTTTTCCGAGATTTCTTCTACGGTTCGGCAATTTCTGCGATGTACTTTAATTGCATTGCCCGTCGAAACGACTCCCCAAATTTCATCACCGGGCACGGGGTTGCAACATCGTGCAAAAGAATATGCAATGCCGCTTAATCCCTTAGAATCTCCGCCAAGCACCACCCCGCTTGCATTGCCGCGAGCCGTTTTGAGAATAATATCGAAAGTTTCTTCTGTGATAGGTGCTGATTGATTATCTCCTTGATGAATGGGTGAGCCGGGTTTTAAGCGAACTTTTATTTTCTCGGCAACAGTATCAATACTTGCATCGCCGGAACCGAGCGAATAGTAAAACTCACCCTTATTGGCAAATTTGAGCGATTTCACTATGCGTTCCAAATCATCTTCATTTATTGTTATGCCGAATTTTTTGGATTTTTTCTCCCATAATTCTTTGCCTTCTAATGTTCTGCGGCGTTTTTCTTCATTGAGATATTTACGTATGGCAGATTTTGCTTTATGGGTAACAGCAAATTTGTCCCAGTTTTTACTTGGTGTTTGATTTTTGGATGTAATTATTTCAACAGTTTCCCCATTGCGTAATTTATAATCTAAGGGTACAATTCTTCCATCCACTTTTGCTCCGATGCATTTACTGCCCACAGCCGAGTGTATATCAAAAGCATAATCAACTGGTGTGGCACCGACAGGTAAACTTCTCAACTCCCCTTTTGGCGTAAATACTTGAATTTCATCCTGATACAAATTGAGCTTAAAGCTTTCTTGTAATTGCCCCACAGCTTCATCACTCGGAGTATTTAATATATCACGAATCCAATCAGCCCATTCGGTTAACTCTTTATCTTTGAAAAACAAGGAATTGGTGCCTATGGTTTCTGCTTTATATTGAAAATGGGCAGCCACGCCTTTTTCTGCAACTTCGTGCATTTGTTTTGTCCGAATTTGTACTTCGACTCTTTTGCCGTCTTGTCCTATAACTGTTGTATGCAAGCTCTGATAGCCATTTCTTTTGGGCACAGAGATATAATCCTTAAATCGTTCAGGCACAGGTGTATATAATTCTGAAACAATGCCATAAGCAAAAAAACATTCATTTTTGTCATTGGTATCCAATATTATACGAATGGCAAACAAATCATAGAGTTCTTCAAATTTCTTTCCCTGTTTTTCCATTTTATTAAAAATAGAAAATATGTGCTTCGGTCTGCCGCTTATTTCATATTTAATATCATTTGCTTTAAGCTTTTCTTTAATGGGGTCGGTAAATCGTGTAATATATTCGCTTCGTTGTTTGATGGTACTGTTCAATTCCAATTTTATTTCATCATATTTCGCCCGATTCATATATTTCAAGGACAAATCCTCTAATTCCCATTTGATGGAACCAAGACCAAAACGATGAGCAAGCGGCGCATAAAATTCTAAAGTTTCATACGCTATACGTTTTTGTTTTTCTTCGGGTAAATGCTGCAATGTGCGCAAATTATGCAAACGGTCGGCTAATTTAATCAGAATAACGCGAAAATCATTCGCCATAGAAATTATTAATTTGCTATGTGTATGCGCTTGGGAAAATTCACGCCCTTTGGTAATATCGGTTATCTTGGTTACGCCATCCACAATATCGGCGATGGATGCACCAAATTCATTATGTATATCCTTGACGGAATAATCTTCATGATCTTCGATAATATCATGGAGCAAAGCAGCAGCAACGGATATATCATCTAAGGGTAATTCTTTGACAACAATACGCGCAACTTCAAGTAAATGGACATAATAGGGTTCACCGGAAGCGCGCCTGTCATTTTTATGAATTTCATGACAGAACCAAAAAGCTTTAGAAATTAATGGTTCATTCACTCGCATCAGATGCTGTCGTGCTTCTTTGAGCAATAATTCAAGATCAATAGCCGGATCGGTGCCAACGACATGATTTTCCGGTATTTGTTTTGTGAAAACACCAACGGTTTTGTCCACAAAAGTTTTTACTCTTGTCAGCAATTTCGATTCATTATGTTCTTGTTGCGATGCCATATTTCTCTTATTTTCTTTTTTATCCTACTACAAATTACGAAACAAATGATGATTGTGCTATGATAGTGGGGTGTGCGCGATTGCTTTGCGTACAAATCCTTCATTGTGTGCAAGACGATTTTTTGCTTCTTCTTTTGTTATCCCGGCAATAATCATCACAAGTGCCGTTTTCACATGATTGTCTGCCGCTGCCAAGTATTCTCCCGCTGTTTTGTAATCCACGCCGGTACAATCCATCAAGATTCCTTTGGCGCGTTCTTGCAATTTTTGATTCGTCATTTGCACATCCACCATCACATTGCCAAATGTTTTGCCTAAGCGTATCATTGATGCGGTAGTGAGCATATTGAGCACCATTTTTTGCGCCGTCCCCGATTTCATCCTTGTAGAGCCGGTCACTACTTCGGGTCCTACTTCCGGACATATCAATACATCGGCTTCAATACCCAAAGCAAGGATATTACTGCGTGAGTTCGTCGTGACAAGTATTGTAAATGCTCCTCGCTTTTTTGCCTCTTGCAATGCACCGCGCACATACGGTGTGCGCCC
>JAFLBY010000285.1 GCA_017302855.1 Candidatus Kapaibacterium sp. | reverse complement strand
GCGGTGGAACATGCCGCCATTTACGAATGGGTGCAACGGTTTGTGAAGCACTTTAATGTGACCGGGCAAATGGCTTTCGATTTTATTCAGACGCTAGATGGGCAAGTGGTGGCATTGGAATGTAACCCGCGCGCCACGAGCGGACTGCATTTGCTGACCGAGAACCCGCAATTTGTTGAATCTTTTTTTAACTCAGAAATGACTTGTGTGAAGCCGCAGGCACAGACGGCACGCATGTTGGGCACGGCGATGTTGGCGTATGGGTTGCCCATGTCCCTATGGCAGGGCAGGTTTGGCGCATGGTTGCAGACCTTCTTGCACAGTGACGATGTGCTGTTCGATCTTAATGACCCTCTGCCCTTTTTGTTGCAAGCCAGAAGCATTTTGAAATATATGATATTGGGTCGCAAGCATAGCATTTCGGCGTTGGAGGCATCCACTTTTGATATTGAGTGGAATGGAGATGGGGGGTAGGGATTGGGTAGTAGGGAAATAGTGAATAGGCGATTGGGAATTGGGGTGGGGGGTTGTATAATGGTTGTTATGAAATATAAAGGGTCTTATATAGCATTATGCTGTATATACCATAGTTAGCCTCTTCCTTTAGGAGAAATTAATTTATGGATCCGATAACATCTGCAATAATCGCCGCTCTAGCTGCAGGGGTCACTGCGGGATTAACTGATACAGCAAAAAAAATGATTTCAGATTTGTACAATACGATAAAGGAAAAAATAGGGAAAAAACACGGAAAAGATAGCAAAGCCATAAAGGCTATAGATGATTTAGAAAGTGAGCCTGATTTTGCACCATATCAATCTGGTTTACAACAGCGAGTCAATGAACTGAAACTTGATAAAGACTCTGAATTAATAAGCCTAGCCACGAAGTTACTTTCAGTAATTCAGGAATCCCAAAGTAAAGCAAATTTGCAAACAATCCAGAATGTTTATGGAAACGGAAATGCTGTGGCTGGGACTGGCGGAACTGCGACCATAAATGTTCAACAACCCAAACCTCGAAGGAGAAAAACACGATGAACGCACCTGTCCAACAAAAAGCATTTAGTCGGGATTTTTTTGACAGGCAAGACCCTACCGAAGGTATCGGGGAATTAATTATTCCTTTTAGTTTCTCCAGTATCTATGACGAAGTTGATAAAGACAGCAAATTATCAGAAATTTGCACCGAACTTTACGACAAGGTTTTGGCAAAATTGAAATCTGGGGATTTAGGAAAAGACGTTCAGGTTGATGTTATTGATTACAAGGACGCAAAACAAGGTGGAAAAGAAAGTCCCAGAAAGTATTTGGCAATTACAAGAGAGACTAACCGAAAGACAAGAATTACTATTTTGGCTCGTTTCTTACCTTATGGGAACAAGTTATATGTAGGCGTTGATTCATTTGTTTTGGGCAATACGAATTGGCTCAAAATTATTGGCACTATTGCATTAACCCTTTTGCCGTTTCTCTGTTATTTATTCACATTTTTGCCTGCCATAATACAAAGCATGGTCTCCAGCCTTACTAATCCTTTTGGTGGTGGACAAAGTAGCGATTTTGGGCAAACCTTTTTACTAATCTTGCAATATACGTGCTGTTGTATTTTCCCCTGGCTGATTTTTGCGGTTATGTTCTTTTGGCTAAATACAGTTAGAAATTTCAGACATGAAGGGAATTTGCTTCTCGGCTTACGGCAGAGTTTCAATCAAATCCTTAACATTCGGTCATTTAATATTGATGATATTTTGATGACATTGAAAAGTGTGTTACCTTTGATATTGAGTTCAATTAGGGAAGTCTTTGAAAAACATGACTTACCTGTAAAATCGCTGGATGAATTCGCCGCAAGCATTCAAACTATAAATAATATTCAAAATGTTTATGGCTCAGGTAATGCTGTAGCGGGTGCTGGTGGTAGGGCAAGTGTGAGTCGTCCTAAATAAAACAGGGCTAACAAAGCGTGCACTTGACGGGTGGGATTCTGCGGCGTTTTCGGGCTTTTCTTACGCCCAAGCAGAATCCTGCTCTCAAAGTTTTATCTACGCCCGCCCCAGCGCAGGTAACGCAAAGCATTGGGCACCTCCGCAGCAAAATAAGTGAGGAAATATGAATGAGAAGATCAGAGAAATCCAGGAACGGCGATTCCAATTTCTGCATAAGTTGTACGAGTTAAGTGAGGGAAATGACTTGTTTTCTATCGACGCGTTTGAATTGGGCAATCAGTTAGGATATTCTCATGATGAGACCAATAGAATCGACAACTACCTCCGTGGAGAGTTTCTGGTTGAGGGTGTTGCTGGCACTAGAATCTCCATAACTCATCATGGCATTGTTGAAGTAGAAACAGCACTTTCCAAGCCTAACGAACCAACCACGTATTTCCCGCCCGTAAACTACATACATGTCGAACAAATGATAGGTTCGCAAATTCAGCAAGGTACAAATCAAAGTTCTCAAGTTTTGACTTATACAAACAATGACATTGAAGCCATTCTTAAATTTGTTACCGACCTAAAAAAGCAAATACCAGAATTGAAGTTAAACGCAGAAATCAAAGCGGAAGTTGAGTCGGATATTTCGACAATCGAGTCTCAAGCAAAGTCTCCTCGCCCCAAACCCACAATTATAAAAGAATGTTTATTGTCTATAAAAACTATATTGGAAGGAATTGCTGGTAATGTAATTGCAGCGATGTTAATGCAACAAATTAGCGTTCTGTTAAAATAAAACGATGCCCAATAAAGCGTGCATCAATCCAAGAGATCATCAGGACAGGCTGTCTTGAAAGTCTGGGGCAAAACCATTTTTCTGGTTGGACGGCTTCGCCAAGTCCACGCAACGGGGCGGGTATCCCGTGAAAAGAACACGGGACGAGCCGCAAACCGTTGGGCATTTGTACATTAAAAGTCTCTAGCTTTTAGGTTGTGGAGAATAAAAATGATATATGAACAAAAGAAATATCCAAATATCAATATTGTCTTAGGTTTCTTATTTTTTTCTCTTTTCATACTTTTT
>JAFLBY010000284.1 GCA_017302855.1 Candidatus Kapaibacterium sp. | reverse complement strand
AGCAGCCATATCAAGCACAATATCTGTATTTTTCAAAAATAATTTTCTTCGAGCCATCATACGCATAGCAGTATTTAAGGCAAAGGGAGCCGCCAACGATAAAGCACATGGACAAGCAATAATTAAAATTGCGGTAAATACATCGGCAGCTGTACGATAGTCCGGCAGATAGAGAAGTGCTGCACCAATCGAAAAAACAATCACAAAAGCAGTAAACCACAAACCGAAACGGGCAGAAATATTTTGGAAAGCACGATCTTTGTCTTTTTTGAAAATATCATTATTCCATAATTGTGTTAAATAACTGCGCGATACTTCTTTTTGCACCGATAATTCCACCGAATTACCGACAATGCGACCACCGGCATATACTTTTGCACCTTGTACCAGTTCCACCGGAGCAGCTTCGCCTGTTACAAAGCTGTAATCTACATGTCCTAAACGACTTAATAATACGCTATCTGTTGGAACAATTTCTTTATTTCGTATTCTAATTATATCCCCTACACGCAAAGATGTGACTGATTGAGATTTTTCGCTGCCGTCATCTACAACTTGAACAGATAATGGTAAATATGATGCATAATTTCTTTCAAAAGAGAATGCGTCAATAGTGCGTTGTTGCACTAATTTCCCAATAAGAAGTAAAAAAACCAGTCCGGAAAATGAGTCCATAAATCCCGGACTGTGATTCATGAGTATATCAAAGATACTCCGCACATACAATGTTAGAATACCGAGGGCAAGAGGGACATCCAAACTCATTGAACGAGTGGTAAATGCTCTATAAGCATTTTTGAAATAATCACTCGCTGAATACAGTAATACAGGTGTGGCAAGAGCAATATTGAGTACACTGAACATTATTCCATATTCTGTTGTAAGAACATCCGTTGTATCAAGATAATCGGGCATACTGAATAGCATAATATTACCCGTTGCAAAACCGGCAAGGCCTATTTTTAAGTATAATGATTTTTTTGCATTATTTACAGGTTTTACATTTGTATTGATAGTAATGGTAGGTTCATAGCCAATTGCAGTTAATAATTCAACAATGGAACGTAAGGAAGTGGCTGAAGGATCAAATTCTACAGAAAGTTCTTTGCGAGTAAAATCAACGGTTGAACGAATGATGCCATTATTGATACGATTAAGTTTTTCCAATAACCACAAGCATGAAGCGCAATGAATTTGAGGCAATACAAAACGTGTCCGGCTTAGTGCAGGTGATTGGAAATCGAGCAATCTGTCTTGTATCTCTTGTTCATCAAGGTAAGCAAATCGCTCCTTGCGATACGACATATTTTTGAGTGATGTGAGTGAGTGGTCATCATAACGATAATAATCACACAAGCCATTATCATGCAGTATAGAATACACAGTTTTACATCCGTCGCAGCAAAATGATTTGTCATCAAGCATGATTTCATTATCACAATGCTCGCCGCAATGAGCGCAATGAACTTGTTCTATTGAAGATGTGTGTTTCATATTACAATTAAGATTTAACCCTATTTTGTCTTAAATTATACAAAAATTACGCTTGTATCATATTGTTAATGGAAGATTTGCAAGACGCACATTGTATTGATTTGCCTTTTCGGCTAAGTCACGTAAAGTTGTTCTATGACAAATTGTAAACAGCTTGGAACGCATTTCAGCCCAAGAGTCATGCGCAGGACAAGGAGTCGCGATGCCACAACCGGGCAAACCCAGCATACATTCCGTAAAAATATCAGTGCCATCAATTGCTGCTATCACATTATAGAGTGAGATATGCTCACTTTGTTTTGCAAGAGCCACTCCCCCTTTGGGTCCACGATAGGAATTCAATATTCCTACTTGAGTTAACTGCTGTAATACTTTTGTCAAAAAGTGGAACGATATGTTGAGTTTTTCTGAAATTTCTTGGATAGAAACATACCCCACATCCTTGACCGATGCCACGTAAATTGCTGCCTGTATTCCATATATGCATGCTTTTGAGAGTACCATAACTGTCTTTGATTTTGGATTTCGGAGTACTTTGTCTGCAATATACGGACTTTTCTTTTTATGTGCAAAATTTCTTTCATAATTTTTTAGTTTCCCAACAACATACTTAGTAGCATTACTCTGCTGCACACTGATTCAATTGCTTTGCTCATGGCTTTTTGGATGGTATGAGGATAAGAAACTACCCGCCAGTTTCACTCGGATGAGGATTGTTTCTTGTGTAGTCGGACTCTGTGTTGTTGTTCAAGCCGGAAAATGCTATAAGATATTTTTTACAAATTTTTCATAAAACAGTTGCAAAGAACATTGACTTGTTTTATTTTTGAAACGAAACTTTATCATATCAAGACATAAAACTACTATCAATAACACATTTCGTTGTGGTGGTGAAAAGGTGAGAAGGGGAGTGCCCCTTGACGAGTGGTGACGTCAAGGGGCATCTCACTTTATATATATCATCTTAATAATTAACGATTTATACAATTTTTGGAGAACAAATACATGACACAGCGACTTATTCTCTTCATTGTGGTTGTTTTGATATATGGCATAATACCCATAGCTCAAGCGCACGATGAAATGCCGGGTACACCGCAAACCAAGCCAATTGCTTTAGTCAATGCGCGCATCTATACTGTCACAAATGGTGTCATAGAAGGTGGAACTATTGTTTTCGACAAAGGAAAAATTACGGCAATCGGTAAGCAAGTAAGTGTTCCGTCTCAAGCAGAAACGATTGATTGCAGCGGCAAAAGCATCTACCCGGGTTTTTTCGCACCATACGCCACAACGGGGCTTGTGGAAATCGAGCTTGTCAGAGCCACACGCGATCAAGCAGAAACGGGAACTATCAATCCGAATGCAAAAGCATACACGGCATTCAACCCGGAAAGTGAACTTATACCGACCATAAGAACCAATGGAATCTTGTTTGCCAATATTGCTCCACAGGGCGGCATTGTCAGCGGCACAGCTTCTCTTATGGCATTGGATGGCTGGAACAAAGAAGATATGGCTATCGTGCCCCGTTCAGGTATCT
>JAFLBY010000283.1 GCA_017302855.1 Candidatus Kapaibacterium sp. | reverse complement strand
ATTCTCCGGCACCACGAGGAACAATAAATTCATTTCTATCGCCATTGGTGACATCCACACCCAAGACATGAAGAACGGCATCACCTTTATTGCACAGCACTGCCGTGACCATTGTATCTTTGGAGGAACCAACAAGCACTTTTCCCATATCTATATTTCTTTTTTCCAACACTGCAACAGGCGCAATAATGGAAAATACAGCATCCGACTGATCTTCTTGAAGAACAGATTCAATTTCCCAGATTTTGGCGGTTCTATCATAACTACCTGAGGCTATTGCACTTCCATCGGGACTAAAAGCAATGCTTGAAACTATATAAGTATGCCCACTAAAGTTGCGGAGTAGGCTTCCTTTTTTGACATCCCACAACTTGATGGTGTTATCATAACTCCCAGAAGCAAGGGTTTTTCCATCGGGACTGAATGCAACACTAGTAACATAATTAGTATGTCCGTTAAATGTACGAATTTCTTCACCTGTAATGACATTCCATAACTTGATGGTTCTATCATAACTACCTGATGCTATTGTAGTTCCATCGGGACTAAAAGTGACACTTGAGACATAATCACTATGTTCTTTGAAACTGCGAATTTCTTTACCACTGACAATATCCCATAATTTTATAGTTTTATCTTTACTGCCTACAGCAAGGGTTTTTCCATTAGGGCTGAATGCAACGCTAGTAACATCATAAGGCGCAAGGGTATCTAACGGTCTTCCTGAATTGATATCCCATATCATGATACTTTTATGAGCACTTCCTGATATTATAGGACTCCCATTGGGGCTAATAGCTACACTGGTAACACCACCATTCAGTCCACTCAGAGATCGGAGAAATTGTCCGGTCATTGGGTTCCATAACTTGACTGTATCATCCAAACTCCCTGAAGCAAGAATAGTCCCATCAGGACTAAATGCAACGCTAGTAACACGTTTGGTGTGCCCCTTGAAGGTGCCAATATCTTTACCTGTTATCGTATTCCATAGCTTAACACTGTAATCATCCCCAATTCCCAAAGCTAGCGCTACTCCATCAGGGCTGAAAGCGACACTTGTAACACCATATGTCTGCTCGTCGGAGCTACGGATAGGAATAGTATCATTGGAAAAGAATGAAGATAACATTGCTAATTGTCTCACTCGTACCAAACACTGCGTACTTGGCGGTAATGGTATATTCTTCCAATGATACTGCAAACCAACAGCTTTTTCTGTAATTGTTTTCCATATTTTGCCACTATCTATACTATAGTCCAAATGCACGGTATCCGTTGGTGAAATGCCCGTCCATGTTATTATTGAATCACTGCCTGCAACAAATTGTTCACCGCCATTAGGATGAATAACTTTGAGCGTATTTGTTATTATATTTTTTCTGGGAAAAATAGCATTCGCGCTAAAAAAAACGGGACAATTTGAAGTTATCTCAAAACTGGCATACTTAACACTAGAATCCGAAGCTGTATAACGCAATGTTATTGTTCTACTTTCATTTTGAGGAATAGTAAAGGGAAAATTTGTATTCACTATAGTAAAATCGGCTGAACCAAACTTTCTATTCACTCCTCTGACCGTAAAATCGGCATTGTTCGCTGTTAATGTGATTGTCGTATCATGACTTGTACCTAGTGCCCTTGAACCAAATCCTATAGAAGAAGGGCTAGCATGTAATGATGATAACATCGACAAGGATACTGTGTATTGATTCAGACTTTGTTGATTTTGCCAAGCAAGCTCTATTACTTTATGATGAACGCAAGCCGGTTGTGCTTGCCATTCTATATTGCACGGTTCATTATTTTCTGCAATTGCAATCTTATCAAAAACATTCTCTATTTGCTGTGCATCCTTCACATTCTCAAACACTTTTCCGGATGTGCCTGCTGCTATGCGGCTAAAAAGTTTAGTATAATCCGTTGTGCCCAATAATACTGCATATATCGAAATATTATATTTCTTTGCATCGGCTATGACTTTTGATTCATCTATATTTATGTTCGGACAATGCAAATCACTTACTAAGATTAATACCTTCTTTTGCGATGAACGATCTTTTATCATCGGTATGCCCCCCGTATAATCAGAATAAAACATCGTATTCACATCCACTCCCGGTGCCAACGGGATGCTTTGTGCTTTCGCAAGTGCTTTGTCCTTGTCTTTCGTAAAATCTTGCCATATCGCTGCCCTGCCCTCCATATACGTGACGGCGACTTCATCTTCTTGCGGCATATCCAAAGAACCGATTAATCGTTCCGTCCCCAAACGAGCTATATCAATATAGTATTTTGTATCTACCATAATACAAACAGAAAGTACCCGCTGTTTTGGTGGTGGACAAGTGATATTGGTGATAGTGCAAAGTTCACCATTTTCCTTGAGTGTCATATCACCGATATTCGGATATTGTTGCTTCCTTTGTGCATCAAATGCAAAAAATTTCGCCTTCATGGTAGGAAAATTAGTTGTATCTATATCAAAGAGATTGATACTTTGGCTGTATAATGTCTGTGTACATAAAAGCATACACAGTATGAGGAGTGATTTCATATTTTTTCCTATCATTATTATTTTTCAATCATTATTTTTTCTTTACGAACAATTGTCGGAGTGCGCACTTCGATATAATACACACCCGCGCCATATTTTTCCATGTCAAATAGTACTGTTGTTGAACCGATAGCATCAATAAGTTCTCGCTCTACCATCACATTGCCTTGTATATCAATTATACGTACTTTTGTCAAACCTTGTTCGATTAATTCAAGATCTACACTCATAATTCCTTTACTCGGATTCGGATGAATGCGCATCAATGATGTGGCTTTTCCCGGATTTATTAATCGTGTACCACCCTCTTCACATATACCAAGTAATGTAAATTTGCCATTGACAACATTTATATTTGCTGTGCCACCATGAAGTATCAGATTGGATAAATCCAATACACATTGTTCTGCATTGCCAAGACCGACTATACAACGAATCGTGTGTAATATTTTACCATTTTCAGCAATGATCGCTATATTTTTCATGCTTATTTTGCCGAGTGTATCATTGATAATTTCTATACTA
>JAFLBY010000282.1 GCA_017302855.1 Candidatus Kapaibacterium sp. | reverse complement strand
AAACCAGACTCCAGTCAATCAATGCGCGTATATTCGTGTTTGCATTTCCTCTGGAGATAGACAATCGCTCCATGATCTCCTCAGTACTTAGTGGTGATTCATTAAAAAGCAAAAGAGCATGTATTTGCGCCATAGTACGGTTCACTCCCCATGAAGTGCCGATTGCCCCCCAAAGTTCTTGAAATTTTTGTTCAGCTTGACTTGTTTCCATACACAAATATACGTAAAATTCACAACTTTCAAAAAATATTGAAAGTTGTGAACGTAAGACGTAATTGTTCCAAAATTTATTGAAGTATTGGTCGTTCATGTCGGACATGGTAATTTTGCACATTATTCTCTTAATAGCGACATTATGCAATTGACAATGTTCAAATCAAAAATTCATCGTGCAACGGTCACACAAGCCGAATTGCACTATGAAGGCAGTCTTACTGTTGATGAAGATTTACTCGAAGCTGCCGGAATGCTGGAATATGAAAAAGTAGCCGTTGTCAATATCACCAATGGTGAAAGACTCGAAACGTATCTTATTAAAGGTGAAAGGGGTAGCAAAGAAATTTGTTTGAATGGAGCTGCTGCCAGAAAAGGTGCGCCCGGAGACAGAATCATCATCATTACGTATGCGTCAATGACTCCTGAAGAAGCAAGAACATATAAACCAACCATTGTTTTAGTGAATGAGAACAATGACATCGTCGAGAAAAAGTACTCTATTGAGCCCCACACAGTTTATGCAGAGGATTGATTCATGACAACTACCATGGGCATAATAATTCTTGCTGCCGGAAAGGGGAAGCGAATGAACAATCCGGACATCCCGAAAGTTATGGCTCTTCTTAATGATAAACCGCTGTTGGGGCATGTTCTGGAAAATGTCAAGTTGCTCAAACCTGTAATAACAGTTGTTGTTGTTGGGCATCATAAGGAGAAAGTGATAGAATATCTCAATGAATTCTCTACAATCAATGATATGAGTATTGAAACAGCTGTTCAGCAAGACCAATTGGGTACAGGGCATGCAGTGCAACAAACATGTGAAGCATTGAAGCATTTTACAGGAAATTTGCTTATACTTTCCGGGGATGTACCTTTGCTCGCTCATTCTACACTTGAAAAATTTTTAAAAAGTCACGATGAGTCAAGAGCAACAGTAAGTGTGTTAACAGCTCATGTACCAAATGCCGAGGGGTATGGCAGAATTATTCGTGATGATAACAATCAATTTCTTAACATTGTCGAACACAAGGATGCTTCTGATTCTGAAAGATTAATCAATGAAATTAACTCGGGCGTGTATTGTGTTCAATCGGAATTGCTTTTTGCGTCTTTGGAAAATGTACAAAATACAAATGCTCAAGGTGAGTATTATTTGACGGATATCGTAGGTATTTTGCAGCAAAAGGGTCACAATGTCTCTGCAATGCCATGTGATGACTACAGAGAAATTCTTGGTATAAACACAGCAGAAGAATTGCAACAAGCTTCATTAGTATTGAAAGAATTGCGAGGGGGAATCGTATGATACAAGCTATTAACCATATCGGAATAGCGGTAAAGAATATTGAAGAGAGTAAGGCACTTTACAAGAAAATATTTAATGTTGAACATTTTCATGAAGAAATTGTTCAAGAGCAAAAAGTAATCGTCGCTTCATTTAAAGTTGGCGAAGTTATGATAGAGTTAACTGCTCCAACCGATGAGCAATCGCCTATTGCGAATTTTTTAGCAAAACGAGGCGAAGGAATCCATCATATAGCATTTGCATGTGATTCTATTCATAATGATCTACAAAAGCTTGGTGAACAAGGAATACAGTTAATACACAATGTTCCTACACAGGGCGCACATGATATGCTTATCGGTTTTTTGCACCCCAAAAGTACAGGCGGCGTTTTGATGGAACTATGCCAACATAATTCAGAATTAATTCGTGAGTAAACTTATGCCAAATTTAATATTATTACGACATGGTCAATCCCAATGGAATCTTGAAAATAGATTTACCGGATGGATAGATGTAGATCTTTCGGCTTTAGGCGAAGAGGAAGCAGCAAATGCAGGAAAATTAATAGAACCATTTTCTATTGATTTTGTATTTACATCTGTGCTAAAAAGAGCAATTCGCACTTCTCAGATTGCATTGGATATTGCACAAAAATTTAATGTTCCTACGGAAAGAAGTGAAGCACTCAATGAAAGACACTATGGCGATTTACAGGGGTTAAATAAAGCGGAAACTGCTCTGAACTATGGCGATGATCAAGTTCACATTTGGCGCAGAAGTTATGATATTCCACCGCCGAATGGAGAATCCTTACAAATGACACAAGAGAGAGTATTGCCGTATTATAGGAACAATATTAAACCAAAACTTGAACAAGGATCTAATGTACTCGTTGTTGCTCATGGTAATTCGCTTCGTGCCTTAGTAGCTGAATTAGATAAAATGACAAAAGAAGAAATATTAGAGTTAAATATACCTACAGGTACGCCGTTACTCTATGTATTAACAAAATCCCTTGATGTAGTCGAAAAAAAATACTTGTAATTATTTATCACCATTTTTCATACTATGAGAGCATTACTTTCATTAACTTTAGTATTCTTTGCATTTGTTTTTTCGTCAATGTCTCAAGAAACCGTCGTTCTAAAAGCGATGAAATCTGAAATTGCTCGAACGATGGCAGGGATGTCTTCCGAAAAGAACCCTCCATATTTTCTTTCCTACTCAATAACAGAAACAAAGTCTGTTGTTTTGTCTGCCTCTTTTGGTAAAATTGAAGCATCAACGAATACTAAAAACAGAATCTTGGATATAGATTTACGAGTTGGTAATTACAAAACGGATAATTCTCATACTATTCGAGGCAGCCGCTTTGAATTTGGTGGACGGGGGCGATCAATTGAAATACCATTTTCCGAAGACGAGCAATCTTTGAAGCAAATTCTATGGCAGGCTACAGACCAACACTTTAAAAAAGCAGTTGAAAAATATGGCAAAGTTCTGACAAATATGGCGGTGAAGGTCAAAGATGAAGATACCTCTGCGGATTTCTCAAGGCAAAATGCAGAAAAGTTTATTGAACCTATA
>JAFLBY010000281.1 GCA_017302855.1 Candidatus Kapaibacterium sp. | reverse complement strand
AAGTGATCTTGCCGATCATGGTGTGAGAAAATATGATTATATTACGGGTAGGTTTATGGCGGTTGACCCTTTGTGGGAAAAGTATAGAGGTCTTAATACTTATCAGTATGCCGCAAATAATCCGATGATTATGATTGATAGAAATGGGAAAGTTATTTTCAAAGCTGAAGGAACTAATCCTGAAAAAATGAATACATTAACAAATCGTATAATTCCATTTCTTCGTTCTTTAGAGAGCTCTACCATCAATGCTATAATTGATAAGGCGGAATCTTCAACAACGAAAGCATTTATTCATATTGCAGAGTATGGAGATGAGTTAAAGTCAGGTGTTGGCTATCAAAAATTAACATCCGATTGGGAAAAAGCAAGTAAAATAGGAGCAGCCGGAATAACAAAAGCCTCTAATGGACAGGGTGATATAGTTTTAGAAAGTAATGCTTTTGATGGAATAACCGATACAGATGATGGCGATATAAACATGTATGCTCCTTCGCTTATGGCAGTTATTGATGAATTGAATCATCTGTCTTCGGATGCCGGTAAAATCGAAGAACATAGAGCATTACGAGAGGCTTTACTCAAAGAAATTGAAGGCGGTAATGAGTGCTTAGCGCCCTTGAAAGGATTGATAGAAGAATTAGGAAAACATGATATGAAGGATAAAAAATGATGAGATATATACAATATATTGCTCTGATTCTGTGTTTATTTGTTGTGTCAGATATATATGGACAAGTATATCTAAAGGAGTATTCAAATAAACGAATGAAACCCGATTCATTATTTGAAGAATTTGCTTATCCGGGATTGCCTCCAGGCTTATACGAACAACAAAAAGACGATATTCGGTATAGTCATCATGATATGTCTTTGCTTATAAAAGAAATATATATATCCGTCTCTCTTGTATTTAATACAAAAAATGAGATAAACCATATAATAATCAATCCATTATACAATGTTGGTAATGATATTCCGAAAGAAGACAAGTTTTGGATAATGTTAGAAGATAGCATTCGCAAGGCAGTAAAAAAATGGAAACCGAAAACATGGTATTATCCTGATGGTTATCAGCCGGAAAATCCCTATATTAATAAAAAAAGTGAATTCCGTCCCTATAGAGGATATCAATTTCATTTTATTACATTAAAATGGACTTTTGATGGAGATTACGGAGGGGTGTTGGGTTTGACATATTGGCTGAATATTCCTGAAGGTACTATTCCACCAGGTTCGGAGGAAAAATAAATATGAGATACTTCTTTGAGTTTCTCAATAAAACTTTATATGCCCACTTTCCTTATGTGGCAAAGGATAGATGATACAGAATTGGCATATTGCGTAAGTTTGCAGTTTCGGATACTTGATACTAAGGATATATAAGCATGAAACATATCATTGTACTTTGTTTTGTCATACTGTGTTGTTGCGAGACATTGTTTTCGCAAGATGCCCACAAAGGCAAAGAGTTTTACTTTGCTGAATTACCTTGGGGTGGTTTTGAGTGTGTACTTATGCTGTCATCTGATACTGTCACAAAGGGATATATAGTTTTGCATAAAGGCGGTTCATTGACTGATACTTTGTATTTTTCACTGAAACAAGCTCAACAGCCCATAATTATAAAATATGATGGTTCGAAGATAGGACTCAGAGGAGGTGACCATAGATCCAATTCTTTTATTCACAATTTACAACCACAGAAACTCTCTCTTTATATCCGAGCAGAACATGATATACAAGCCACGTGTTTAACGGGTCCGAATGGTAATGGTAATGAAATTACACTTTTGTATCCGGTTAAGGCATACGGTAAGGAGTATGTTGTTGTCGCCCCTCAGTCAAAATATTTTACCTATACGGATAATAATAACAAAATAGTTCAGAATTATCTGTATTCTCAGTGTTGTATTGTGGCTACGGAAAATAATACTTCTATTACTATTGAATCGCCTGTGAACCTCTTAGGAGCAAGTGAGCGTACATTAACGGCAATATTACAAAAAGGTGAGAGTTATCTCATTCAAGCACGCCCAAGTGCTCTTGATACTGCGGCAGATTTGACTGGAATGAGAATTGTTGCTTCTGCACCAATTGCTGTCTATAGCGGTGGTATATTGGGGTTTGGTACTCATCCAACAAATAAGTGGTTCTCAATTAATAATACTTCCGAAAGTTTACTTCCGATTTCATCGTATGGTCAAAGATATATTGTCATAGATCCGGTGAAGTCTCGCAATGAAGATGATTTGGGTTCCAATTATCATAAAATTGTTGCCATGACCGATACCGCTACTATTTATGTCAATGGTAATAAGATCAGTAAACTCCAAAAAGGTGAAAGTATAGTATTACCTTTAAATAAATACTCTTTAGTATATGGTACATCTCCGATTGCAGTTATTGTCTTACGACGTTCTTCCTATTCGGACATAGATTATTATCATGATGAGATACCTAATACCTATGGCAATCCTTTTATGACAGATATTGCCCCTCAAGAATATTGGCAGAAAAGCTATGATATCTTTATGGATTATCAGAAAGAATATGATGGAATGATATTCCCTGATAATTATATTGATATTATTGTGCCGACATCTGCAATCAATCAAATAACAATGAATGGCAAAGCAGTTAATAAAAATTTATTTAAACCTTTACCATCATTTCCATCATCGGGTTTTTGCTCCGAATTGTCGTATGCAACCATTATGACCCGACCTTCTTCACTTCGCTTAGAGTGTAATGTTCCCTTTGGTATCAGTTGTTACGGTTATGGACCATTGAAATCAGCTTACTACGCTTATGGCTATGTTCCGGGTCGTTCTATGAATAATGCATCATTGTCACATCCTATTGTCAAGACAAGTGTGAGCGATACGACGATGTGTGCGGGACAAAGTCTGCAATTGCAAGCATACGGCGGCGATGGCACATTTGAATGGTCACCCAAAGAAGGATTATCCTGCACGGATTGCCCTTCACCGATAGCAACAATCACAAAAGATATACTTTATACCGCTGTGAGTAAAGATTATTTTGGTTGTCCGACGATGAAACAAAGTGTCAGCGTGCGAGTGAAAACAGCAACGG
>JAFLBY010000280.1 GCA_017302855.1 Candidatus Kapaibacterium sp. | reverse complement strand
GCAACAAGAAATCCCAAGAGGCATGGGCCACATTGCATTTTTTTGTGCCCATTGAACGACAGCATCAACCGTTGTCGTCAAAAAGCCCTGTTTTGCCAAATCTTCACTTAACGCCATTGAAGTGCTCCTTTTTTGATAACATAAATGAATCCGGCAAAGAGAAGTATCATGAACAGATTCATTGCAATGAAACCAACCATACCGAGTTCCTTAAATTGAATTGCCCAAGGATACATGAATACAATCTCGATGTCGAAAAGTATGAACAACATCGCCGTCATATAGAATTTGATGGAAAACCTTTCACGTGCACTTGTTGTAGGCTCAATACCGCATTCATACGGCTCTAATTTTACCTTGGTCTTGTTTTTGCGAGGTCCCAAAAATTGAGCTAAGACTATATTAGATAAGCCAAATAGGAATCCTACCGATACCATAATGATGAGCGGTATATAGCTGTCTATCATCTCTGTATGTCCTTTCTGTTACAATAATACTGCAAAACTATCTTTTTTGTATGATATAGCAATGATTTCGATGTTGTTAAAAAACAACATTCATCATTTCTGAAAAAAACGTAGTTTTGCATACTTCTTTTTGCAAAATTCTCCTTTTCGTAGCTTTTGGTTAAAACAATCTGTTAATGTGTAATGGATTCGTTTGCTCTACTTTCGGCTGAAATGGTTAGTTTTGATGTTAAAGTAAGGACAAAGCATTTAGTCGAATTTACCAATTTCGAGGCATTTATGTCATCAATTAAACGAGAAACATACAAGGGATATGAGTTGTTACGACTCAAGGGACAATTCGTCGGGGGAGATGAAACCGATGATTTGCGTAAAAGTTTTGACACCGCGACAGCCAATGATCTGCAAGTCGTCATTGTAGATTTAGAAAAAGTATCGTATCTGAACTCAACGGCTCTCGGCGTGTTGATTTCCGGTCATACCAATTTTGCAAAGCGCAATGCCAAAGTAGTTTTATGCAATCTGAGTGATTCTATCGAGAATATCTTTGTTGTAACTAAACTGACCTTAGTGTTCTCTATATTCAACAGTGTTGATGATGCAATAGCAAATCTAGACACTGCAAAATAACCCAACTTTCGATTATAATTTTTTATTTCACATTTTCATTTAGGATAGTTTTTATGAAAAACATGTTCAATGCGATTGTACTTACACTTGCTGTTGTTGTAGGATTGGCTTTATGGTGGTTCTGGCTTGGTAATCCATCAAATTTTGCTGATGGAACATTACGTCATTCCCCAATCAATACCCTCGGTACGATTCACACAGGTGGTCCGCTTGTAGGTGTTCTTGTCGGCTTTTTACTTATGACAGTTACTTTTGTTGTTGAGCGTTCGCTTTCAATCAGCAAAGCCCGCGGAAAAGGTGATATGGTTACATTTATCAAAGCTGTACAAGTGAATCTTGAGCAAGGTAATGTCCATGCTGCTATTGTTGAATGTGATAAAAATCGTGGATCCGTTGCTAATGTTTTACGTGCCGGGCTTGAACGATTTGAACAAGTGGATAATGATAAAGATATCAGTCCCGATAAAAAACTTGCTGAAGTACAACGTGCTATTGATGAAGCCGTAAACCTCGAAACTCCTCTCCTCGAAAAAAATCTTGTGATTATTTCTACAGTTGCTTCAATTTCAACGATGGTTGGTCTTCTCGGTACAACTTTGGGGATGATTCGTGCTTTTGCTGCACTCGGCGAAAGCGGCGGAGCAGTATCTGCTCAAGCATTGTCAATCGGTATTTCTGAAGCTTTGTACAATACTGCCGGTGGTCTTGTGGCTGCGGTTTTATGTATTGTATTCTATAATTTCTTTACGACAAAAGTTGATAATTTTATCTATATGATAGATGAAGCAATTTTGAGCATGATGGAAATCCTTACAATCCGTGTGAAGAAATAATTTTTCACATCAATGAGAGAATGCGGCATGTATTGTTGCATGAACCATTGACACAAAATTCTTCACAATTTTAAGAGAAAGGAAATCAAATGTCAAAAATTAAAATGAAACGCACAGGTTTTGTGTTAGACATGACACCACTCGTGGATATTGCGTTTCTGCTCTTGACGTTTTTCATGTTCACGGCAAAGTTTAAATCTGAGGCGGAAAGCGAGAAAAAATTCCAAATTAAAAGACCGAAAGCTGCTGCCGATACTTCAAAATTGCCTGATAAAGATTTGGCAATAATCCAGATAGCTATTGATTCTGCCAATCAAGGGGATACGTCATATTATTTTTCTATGACAAATACCGAAGACAGAAAAGCTGTTTACAGTAAAGTAGAAGGATTAACTGCCGAACAACGTGAGAAAAATCTCGTGAAAGTATCATTAAATCTTCTTGATGCATTGATTTTACAATCACGCTTACAGAATCTCAAAACCAAATATGCGATTGATGCCGATAAACGCATCCGTTACAGTTGGGTCAATAATTTAACCAATGTAATGCGCAAAAACAAAGCGAATGTTTTTAATTATGTGACTGACAAACGTCAGGGCAATCGCGAAAAACAATAAACCATTTGAAAAATAATCCTATTTAATTGGAGGATATATGGGCGGAGGCGGTGGTTCGTTAGGACCTCAACCCAAAGCAAAACGCGGCAAAAATTCCAAGCGAAAAAAGAAAAAACGCGTGGGGTTTGTTCTGGATATGACACCACTTGTGGATATTGCTTTTTTGTTGTTAACCTTTTTTATGTTCACAACAACTATGGTTACGCCACAAATTATGGAGATGTCTGTTCCCCCTGATGTTGAAAACCAAGTGGAAGTCAAACAATCTGAGTTGTTCACAATTCTTATTCGTAAAGATGATTCCGTGTTCTATTATCAAGGTATTTTAGAGGAAACGCAGGCGCAGCCCGTGACGATGAAAGCATTACGTACGGTGTGTGTAGAAGAAAACATGAAACAAGTGAATCGTTTGATTACAGCATTAAAAGCCGATACTTTGTCTTCCTTTGGACGCTTAGTGCAAGTTCTTGATGTATTGAACCAAGCTGAAGCTGATATTGTTCAAAAAATGGCAGGTCAAAAGCGCGAACGTAAATTCACTCTTGCGCCG
>JAFLBY010000028.1 GCA_017302855.1 Candidatus Kapaibacterium sp. | reverse complement strand
CGCATTTGTGGAAAATCGAGCTTAATTTCAGTGTTTTGTTGTTGGCTACCTGTTTGCAAACTTGTATTATTCACAACTTTCAAACGAATAGGCACTTGCTGCATTTGTGATGCAGGAGTAATGGTATAGGGCCAGTTAACCTCGGCGACAGCCATTTCAAGATCCGGTGTTTCTCTTGGGAAGAGTAAACGCACATTGTCCACATAAAAATCATCTTTATCATCAATCGGCTGATTAGGTCCACCACCATTGAATTTACAATTTACACGTAAACGGAAACGGAAGTTTTTAGCACCATTATTCGGTGCATTAATCAAAGATTTAGGCAATTGGAATGCGAATTTATAGAACTCTTTATCACGACCGTCATCGGCAGTTGCTGAACGAAGTCCTTGCACCGGTGTCAATGCCGAGTCTTTATCATTTTCAAAATATCCGCGCATAATACCACCTGCTCCGTAGAGAGTAAAGACGGGATTGTTGGATATTGCCGAAGCACCACCGCGACGCGGGTGAACGTTCCACTCAATGTCGGTAGGTGATTGACGTGCTATATTTTCGATTTCATTTGCACTTGGACGAGCATATTCAAGATAGAACTCATCAAGAGGATTAACTGCATTACCGGAACCTGCAAACATTGTTGTTGCTGTACCATTGTAAATTACACGCGGCTCCGGTCCGAGAAGTGTATTATCCGCCCAACCACGATCAAGAGGACCATCAGGAACACCTGTACGTTGAATAGAAACAGAAAGTACTGCACCCTCAGTAGGACGGCTTGGTAAGTTACGTACATCAATTGGGAATGAACGAAGCTGATCACCACCGCGACCGCTTGTCATTACCGGCTCTGCATCAAATATTGTCCGACGATTCATTTTGATTGTCGGTGAATTTACTCTGAATGTAGGACGATTGGCGGCAGCTACTTGACCACGAGGTGGGACTGCATTATAAGTATTTTGATCACCATCAGCAATTTCTGCATCAATGTTAACCCATTTCAATACCGATGGCATAGGGTTACCACCGATGATGTGATATTGATTCGCATCATCATTAAAACCGTCTGTTGTCAAGAAAGACAAACGACGCATAACGAAAAGGTCAACTTTCACTGTATCATCAAAGGGCCATTGTTCGCCTAAAGGACGGAACAAGGTATCAAGTGGTTCTGCAATAACGAATGCTCTCAAGCGACCAATATTGAAGTCAATCAATTCATTCGGCTGGAAGGCAGGGAAAAGTACTTGCACCAAGCCATAAGGTGGAATACCATTCAATGGGCATGGACCTGTACCCGGGAATAACTGTGTTCCGGAATAAGGAGTGAACACTGTTCCCGCTGCATTCAAGGTACCATCTTGTACAATAGCAGATGTACCGGCACAATTGCCGCGTAAGCAACTTCTGCTGATAGGTACTGACTCTGAATATGCTGTTTGATCCGTTGCTTGATTACGAATACGGAAACGTGTACGGAAATTTAAGTCTTGTCGTGTATAATTGACACCTGCCGGACGTGGTGGATTAGCATTACCCGGTCCTTGGATATCATTGGTCATGTTCTGGAATGTTGCCTGCGGACGTATAGCTCCTAATTGAGGGTGACCTGCTAATAATTCAACGAAATCTCCTGAAATTAAGCGAGGATATTCAGTTAATACGGCATTAGGGTCTAATGCTCTACCGCGATACGATACTGATGTCGGTACCACGCGCAACACATTACGCCATTGTTTGAAACGAATGGCAAGACCGCTTGAAGGAGAAGGACCGCCGGAGCCACCATTCTGATCACGTGCATTCACATCCGAACCATTCCATGTAGCATTTGCAAGGAATTGTGTTGATTGAGGATAGGCAAGTGCATATTCTGTTGGACTCGTATTAGTTAAGCAGTTCGGGCTGCGGAAAGCATAATGACGTGCCATACCACTCACACCAATTGTAGAGTTCATACGAGCAAATTCAGCAGCTGTAACGATATAATTGCCCTGCGGTACGATACCTGCTAAATCTTCGAAATAGACATAAACGGAGCTGTCTGATTCATCTAAGGTTACTTGGAAACTCAAACGAATACGATTATCATCAGCAGGGAAGTTTACGCTACCGAAACGAAATGCTTGAGCATTGCGTAAGTTGAAACTTTTGAAATAAATAATCAAACGGCGTGTACCGTCGGGATTATCCGCACGTTTGTACCACACTTGACCACGCTCATTGTCCAAACGATTCAAATCCTGTGATGCCTGCATATCATTCCACAATGGAGCAATAATCGGTGACCATTGAAGTTGTGCCGGAAGGGCGTTTAATGGAGTGTTTGTTGGATTACGAATACCACCCGTTGGTGTCGTTGTATTACCATTAGCAATAAACTGAAAACCATAGTTATCCGGTGTCGGGTCAATGGAGGATGTGCTGCCATCGCCAATTTTGGGACGAGCACCACCATAGGTTGTGCCCGACATATTGTCTTCACGATAGAAGTTATAGGCATCCTGTGAACCCGGAGGGATAATACGATTGCCAAGTGCATCATACACATAACGTGCATTGCTCAATGCAACCAAACCATTCGTGGAAACATAAAAACTGTCATACTTCACGCCATTGAAGATGAAAGGAAAACCTATCTTAATCGGACCTGCAATAGCATTATCGGTTGAGTCGGATAATGCATCCTTGTTAATAAACCACGGCTTACCGTCAGCAAGTAACTCTTCCGAACGTGATTGACGCGGACCTGAAATGATTCGACGCCATTTAACGCGCTCGGTTGGCTTTTGGAGGTCGGTTTCCAAATTGGTGTATGCTTTGTCGAGATTCGGACGCCAGTAATCGCCCGCATCATCATCACTATCTACGATATAATAGCCCGTAGAGGCTGCCGGTGAAGTTTTGTCAGGACGATTATTATTGGCAGCATTGATAAGTGGGAACGCTGTCCACGGACGTGGAAACGATCCACCATTGAGATTACTCTTGCGAAGTATCTCGTCACTGCCGTCTTTGCCGTCTTGAGCAAACGCTGTCACCGTTAATCCGCAGAACACTGCGAAAAGTAGTAACTTGGCTTTCATGATAAATTCCTCATGATTAGTTGTGTGTAAACTGTTTATTTATAAGATAATTATGTAAATTTTGTCATTAGCTTTTCGTCTTCTCTGTGGCAGTTTGAGCACACAGTTCTCAATGCTTTTTGCTCAAGAAAAACACTTTTGCATAAAACACCGATAGCGAAGTTCTCAAATTTTTCTCACATAAGCAAAAAAATTGTGTTTTTTATGTAAGAATTTTCTTTGCTTGCTCGTGAATGACCTGTGGATAGACAGCCCTTTCAACGTGCTTTATACGCTCTTCCAATGTCTCCGGAGTGTCATTATACATGACAGGTACGCACTCTTGATGAATGATTTCTCCCTCATCATACTCCTCCGATACCCTATGTACCGTCAAACCGGAAATTTGTTCCATTTTTTCAATAACTTTTTTGTGAACATGGATTCCATACATGCCTTTGCCTCCATATTTAGGTAAAAGAGCCGGATGTGTGTTTAATATTAACCAATTTTCATCCGCGACAATCTCGCGCGGTATCAGCTTCATATAGCCCGCTAAAACAATAAGTCGCGCTTTGTGAGTATCAAGCACTTTGTGTAAAGCAGACACATACCCTTCATGGTTCGGATGCGTTACTCCACTGATATGATAAAACGGAATTCCCCATTGTGACGCTACCTCTGAAATCCTTGCTCCTGAATTATTAGACACAATAGCTTCAATATGAAAACTGCTGTCTGCATTCTGCGAAAACCTGATGATTGATTCAGCAAGTGTGCCGGCTCCGCTGGCAAAAATCACCGCTGCTACTGTTGTTCCTCTATTTTGTATCATGAAAACTCAAGAATTGTACGGCAAAATTATGAAGTTAAGAATTGATGAAAGAATATTCACTATATCAAGAGCGGGCACCTTACATTATTTTTCACGAACAATACTCGCTCATTTTCATATACGACAGAATGTTATCATAGCAATTTCAGATAGTGCGCAGCGTCTCATCGCCACACATTCTTTTGCGATCATCCTACATTTCATTTATGATAACACAACCATTTCAGTCTATGAAGGGTTTTTCAGATCTCTTCTGCGATTTACTCCAATCTGCGCCATATATTTCTTCTCGATTTCCTGCTCTTGACGACACTTTTGAAAACCGTATGCAAGCCCAAGCTCTGCGCTGTGACCGCAAGGAATTGGTGCTATTGCTTCATTCTTCCCTCTCTCATCTTTCTTTAACGGAAAAACAACAACACAATCTTCACTTAGCTGCTCTTAGTAATACTACAGTCGTCGTTACAGGACAACAAGTAGGTTTTTTAGGCGGACCGCTTTACACACTGTACAAAGCATACTCCGCAATTGCTCAAGCAGAAAAGCTTCAAGCGCAGTATCAATCGTTCAATGTTATTCCTCTGTTTTGGATTGAAGATAATGACCATGACCGCAACGAAGCTGCGGAAGCTTATATTCTTGATAAACAGGGTATGCCACAGCAGATTATATGCCCTGCCGATACTACCCTTTCCGTACAAACACCGGTGTCCGAACTGTCTATAACCGATGACATATCCGCTGTGCTCACAGCACTTGAGCAGCATTTACCTGAAAATGAATATACTCGCGACCTTATGCCGCTTCTCCATACTATCTACACAGTCGGCACAGAATGGTCTGTGGCTTTTATGCGTTTATTGCAGCATTGGTGCGGCGAAAAAGGACTTCTGTTTGTCAGAGCATCCGATATTCGTAAATCCGGGGCTTTTGCCTCCATAGTAAAACAAGAACTTGCCCATCCATTGCGCACACTCGAAACTGTGCACAAAGTAAATAATGAACTGCGACATAATGGCTATACCCCGCAAGTTGAACCTTCGGCTGTCAATCTATTTTATCATGATGGCACTATTCGCAAAAAAATTAATTATGAATCTTCTCGCTTCCATGCCGGTGAAAAAATCTGGACACAAGATGAAATAATTCAAGAAGCTAAAGAATCTCCGGAACATTTTTCCCCGAATGTCCTTTTACGTCCTTTATGTCAAGATGCCCTTTTGCCGACATGTATGTATATTGCAGGTCCGGGAGAATGTGCTTATCTCGCTCAAATCAAAGAATGTTATTCATTGTTCGATATTGAAATGCCGGTGATTCATGCTCGACACTCAACAACATTGTTGTTCTCACAGCATCAACGTTTGCTTGATAAAGCCCAAAAGTCACCCCTGTTTTTTATGAGAAAATATCATGAAATAGAACAAGACATAGCCCATGACATGAGCGACAAAGATTTAGAGCTTCTCTATCAGCAAGCGCAACAAGATTTGGAACAAGTACTTGCACCAATAATGCACTATGCCGAAAGTACGGATCAATCCCTGACAGGGGCAGCAGCAGCAGCACGTAAAACTATCTATGATTCCATAGATACTCTCAAGAAAAAAATCACAGCATCAAAAAAAAGGCAGGAACAAACTTCCTTTGACCGTGCAAAAACGCTTAGTAACTTTCTCTACCCGAACGGTGCGGCACAAGAGCGAACCTATAGCCCGATTGCTTTACTGACAAAGGTGTCTTGGCAAACATTACAAGAAACACTTACATCTTTGACGGCTCTCTCCAATCAATCACATTACATTATCACTTTCACTCACTAAAATCACGTATCTTTGCAGTTGATTAATCTTACACTCTATATAAAACGGAGACCTACAGATGGCAAAACCATACATATTAGTTGTTGATGACAATAGAATAACAACGAAATTGTTGCGCCGTTACCTTGAAGCTAATGGCTATGAAGCTGCCGAAGCTTATGACGGCGTGGAATGCTTGGAAAAAGTAGCCGAACGTGCTCCTGACGCCATTGTTCTTGATGTCATGATGCCTCGCTTAGACGGCTATGAAACCGTCAAAAAACTACGCGAAAACCCGGATACCGCCAAATTGCCTGTCGTGATCGTTACAGCGCTCAATGATGTGGCAAATCAACTCAAAGCCATTGAGTCCGGCTCGGATGACTTCCTTAGCAAGCCGATTGAAGAAAAACTTCTTATCGCAAAAGTTAAGTTATTGTCCACAGTCAATGTGGAACGCAAAAAAGCACAAGCACTACAACAATTATTACAACAAGCCGCAGGCGATAATTATCAATCGCTTCTTGCTTCAGCTGGAATAGAATAATACTAGTATGCGCACACCATGCGAGAAAAGCGTCGCAGTGATCGGAGCCGGTATCGGTGGGATGACTACGGCGCTTTTGCTTTCTCATCAAGGATATAAAGTCACCGTCTATGAAAAAATGCCGGCAGCAGGCGGTAAAATGAGACAATTTCGCTTCGCTGACTGCACCTTCGATGCCGGACCTTCACTCATTACCATGCCCTTTATTCTCCGCGATTTATTCAATACCTTAGACAGATCTCTCGAAGAATATATAGATTTAATTCCCATTGAACCATTATGCCGTTATTTCTGGTCTGATGACTCGCAATTCGATGCCTATGCCGACCCGGAAAAACACGCTAAAGAAATTGCACGATTTTCTCCCGACTCAGCCCACCATATTCAACGCTATCTTGACCATGCAGGGCAAGTATATCATGCAACCAAAGATATTTTTCTTTTCAATAAATTTGAAGGAATAAAAGAATTTTTCAAAAGAAAAAATTTGCCTTTTTTACCACTCTTTCCGAAATTGCGCACCTTAACAACTCTCCATAATTTCCATACAAAAAAATTCACCGATAAACGATTAATACAATTATTCGATCGTTTTGCCACATATAATGGCTCTAATCCCTATAAAGCACCCGCAACTCTCATGGTAATTCCATTTATTGAATTTTATTATGGCGGATGGTATCCGCGTGGAGGTATATATGCCATTGCTCAAGCATTCACAAAATTATGTGCAGAATATACCATTCCCATACATTATTCCACTGCCGTCACAACAATAACAACACATAATAATTCCGTTCAATCTCTTACCTTAGATAATAGCGAAACCATATCCTATGATTATATCGTCTCCAATGCGGATGCTTATTGGACACAAAAATATTTATTAGGAGAAAAACCCTCTATTCCCGAATTATCATCATCGGGATTTGTTATTATGGCAGCCGTGCGTAAAAAACCACATACATTAGCGCATCATAATATATTTTTTTCCGATAATTATGAAGAAGAATTTCATGATATATTTGAAAAAAAGATTGCTGCCGATGACATGACCATCTATATTTCAATTTCATCATTGACCGATTCATCACAAGCAGCTGACGATCGTGAAAATTGGTTTATTCTTGTTAATACTCCCGCTGATGGCGGTAACAATACTTGGCACTATATTGCTGAAGAATATTGGAAAAAAATACAAAAAAAACTTCATGAGTTTGGCGTAGAACTGTATGATGAAGATATTATAGAGAAAAAAATCATCACACCGGATAATTTTGCGAATGATATAAATGCAACAGGCGGCTCTTTATATGGCGGCTCATCCAATTCCCCATTTTCAGCATTTTTACGTCCGCAAAACTCATCAAAAAAATATGACAATTTATTCTATGTCGGCGGCACAGTCCATCCGGGCGGCGGCATCCCCTTGGTCATACTTTCGGGAATGATATGCGCCAAAGAGCTTGATGCAATCAACCACCGCTGAAACCGGCATCAACAATATGGCAAGTCCATACAAATCAGCATCAATACTATTGTCAGAATTTACTTCGACGACTCCCATTCCCTCGCACATTCCCTTTGCATAACAGCCCAACGCCGATAAAATCACAGCGTAATGGAATCCCGAAGGGATGATAGGACAATAGAAATAAATACACCCACCCCGTCCTGCGGAACTTTGTTACCAATTCTCGATAGATTTGGTTATGTAAATTCTTTATCGTAATATTGCAATATATAAATTGAGAAAAGCACTATGGGCGCAACAAAAACGGATCACTTCACCGAACAACAAAATGCGATGGCAACACTCGCGAAGGCATTAGGTCATCCTGCTCGTATAGCCATTATTGACTATTTACTCAAGGTGAATGCTTGCATTTGCGGCGATATTGTTAATGAATTGCCTTTGGCGCAACCCACAGTCTCGCAACACTTGAAAGAATTGAAAAACGCAGGCATCATCAAAGGGGAAATCGAAGGTAATTCCATTTGTTATTGCCTTAATATGGACGCACTTCAAAAACTTGCACAATATTGTCAATCCATTATATCAACACAAGATACACAAAATAATTCTTGCTGTTAAAGAAAGGAAGTTTTTTATGTCAAGCACACTTACGCATGAAGAAAGCGTCAAAGAAATGGTAAGGGAAAAATATGCCGCCATTGCTCTTCAAGACAAAGAAACGAATGCCTCATCATGTTGCGGCGCAGGTGGTTGCAGCACAGAAGTCTATACGATTATGAGTGATGAATATCAGGGTATGGAGGGCTATAACCCTGAAGCAGATTTAGGACTCGGTTGCGGTTTGCCGACACAATTTGCTCATATTGCCCAGGGTGACACCGTTATTGATTTGGGCAGCGGTGCCGGTAATGATTGTTTTATTGCTCGTGCAGAAACGGGCGAAAGCGGCAAAGTAATTGGCATTGATTTTACGCCTGCCATGATAGAAAAAGCTCGGATTAATGCCGACAAAATGGGCTATAATAATGTAGAATTTCGGCAAGGCGATATAGAAAAAATACCTGTAAGTGCCAATACTGCCAATGTGGTGGTAAGTAATTGTGTTCTTAATCTTGTGCCCAATAAACAAGCGGTATTTTCGGAAATTATGCGCGTTCTCAAACCCGGCGGACATTTTAGTATTTCCGATATAGTGTTAATCGGCGATTTACCGGAAAAAATTCGCTCGGCAGCAGAAATGTATGCGGGATGTGTGGCGGGTGCAATTCATAAAGATGAATATCTTAACATTATCACACAAGCCGGTTTTAGTGCTATTACCTTGCAAAAAGAAAAAATTATTACGATTCCTGATGATATTCTGAGAAATTATCTGTCGGAAGATGACATAACTCTCTATAAACATAATCCTGACAGTATTCGCAGCATTACCGTTTATGGAGAAAAACCATCATCATGCTGTGAACCCGGCAATAATTGTTGTTGATATATATGAAAGTACATTTACGTTTCCTTGATCGCTACCTTACATTGTGGATATTTCTTGCAATGATAACGGGTATCGGTATCGGTGTTATTTTTCCTGATATTGCGAACTATATAGATGCTGTATCAGTAGGAACCACCAATATTCCTTTGGCACTTGGTTTATTAATTATGATGTATCCGCCTTTGGCAAAAGTGGATTATTCTTTATTGCCCGACATAGTGCGTGATAAAAAATCACTGTTCGTATCGCTGCTGCTTAATTGGATTATTGGACCGACATTAATGTTTGTGCTTGCTATTGTTTTTTTACATTCTCAGCCCGAATATATGATAGGGCTTTTATGTATAGGCATTGCACGTTGCATTGCTATGGTTATCGTATGGAATGACTTAGCAGGCGGGAGCAGGGAGTATGCAGCAGTTCTTATAGCTTTGAACAGCATATTTCAACTGATTATGTACAGTGCTTATATATGGTTTTTTGTGACAGTATTACCCTCAGCCATTGGATTAGGTGAATTTTCGGTAGATGTGCCGATGAATGCCGTAGCGGAAAGCGTGGGTATTTATTTGGGCATTCCGTTTATTGCAGGATTTTTGACTCGATATATTCTTGTCAAACGTCGAGGATTGGAGTGGTATAATCGCCGTTTTGTCCCGATTATTTCACCATTCACACTGTATGCACTTTTAGGAACTATAGTGCTTATGTTCAGCTTAAAAGGTGATGCTATTCTTGCTTTGCCTTTTGATGTTATACGCATTGCCATCCCATTAATTCTTTATTTTGTTCTGATGTTTTTCTCAAGTTTTTTTCTTAATAAAACATTGGGAATTTCACGAAAAAATAATCTTGCCATAGCATTTACAGCCACAGGCAATAATTTTGAATTAGCGATTGCCGTCACGATAGCCGTGTTTGGACTTCATTCTCCGCAGGCATTTACGGGTGTGATTGGTCCCTTAGTGGAAGTACCTGTCCTTATACTTTTAGTAAAAATAAGCCATTATCTTACGAAACGTTATTATTCATCATGAAAAACATCTTAGTTCTGTGCACGGGCAATAGTTGTCGCAGCCAAATTGCACATGGATATATATCGCATTTTGGTAAAGACCTCAATATAAATGTCTATAGTGCCGGTATTGAAACTCATGGCGTCAATCCTCGTGCAATTGCTTGTATGGCGGAAGACGGAATTGATATTTCGCATCATACATCAAATATGATTGATGAGTACCGTGCAATATCTTTTGACTATGTTCTCACAGTATGTGATCATGCCAAAGAACATTGTCCTTATTTTCCTACGCAAGCACAACGTTTTCATCAGAATTTTCCCGATCCTTCCAAAACAATAGGCACAGAAGAAGAAATTATGGCACATTTCAGAGAAGTGCGCACCATGATAAAAGAATATTGCCAACAATTTGTGGAAAATACGCTTATATTATCCTAAATTTAGGGTTTAAAATAAAATAAGCCCATATTTCTATGGGCTTATTTTTTTTGTAAACAAAAGAAATTTTATCGAACAATCAATGGTAAAGTTGAGCGATTGCCGTGTTTGTCTTGTGCATGGGCATAATATAAACCCGCAGGCAATCCTTGAGTATCAAGTGCAAGATTACCTCTTTCTCCGCTCATACCTAATAATCGCTGTCCTAAAACATTATAAATACCCAAATCTTCCGCATCGGAGGCTTGTACTTTACCTTGGGTATAATCCAATACGATAGAAGAATTTATTGCGGTGTGTTGAACTTCTTCTTCTGCAACAGAAGTCACAGGCGTAAATTTAACACGTGCTATGGCTCTTTCATTATTTAAAAACCCACCAATATAAAATTCTTCATTAGTAATCGGAATGATAGTATTTATAATTTCTCCAATACCTTTTTTACCAAATGTCGTTTGCCATTGTATATCTAAATTTTGATTAAAGACAGTTACGAAACCATCAAATGCAGGATAACTATACAAAAGCGTCTGATTAATTGCCTCTTCATATTCTTTATAAGTTGTAGTATGTCCTGCAGCAATGATATTTCCATTCGGCATAAGAGCAAGTGATTTTAACCATAATAATTCTGAACCGGTAAATGTTTTTTGAGCAAGTAATGTACCATCAGCAGAAAATTTACGTAAAAAACCGACGCCTTTAGAACCAAGATTTTCTCGTGAAGAGGTTAAAACCAAGAAGGAACCATCCGGTAACTCTAATATATCTAAAGAAGGTTCATTACCTGGTAACTCACTCCATTCACGTTTAAAAATTACATTCCCCTTTGCATCTAATTTTGTTAAATGCCATGAGTCTGGTCTTGATAAATTTTCTGTTGTATAATACATAGTCAAGAAGCCATTATCTTTGGTTTCAATGAGTTTGGGAACGACCAACATTGCCTCACCTTTTTCGACTGAATCAAAAAGTTTATCATCTCCTTTAATACCATCTTTATTCATACGTCGAAAATAAAACCGATAGGGATCATCTGTGACTAAGGACGGAATAAAAAAATTCACAAATTCATTATTTTTTGTACGGATATAGGGGGAGTGATACTGTGAAACAATATCTTTTGTATCGCGTGGCTTTTGCCATGTAATTTCACCGTTCTTATCCAACAAAACAGAATACCCCCAACAAATATCAAACATCCGTAAATCACCAACTGCTTCTAAAGCCGACACTGCGATTTTTCCCGAATCGGTTTTTTGTAATGATTTTATAAAAAATGATTTATTATTAAATGGTACAAATGACCATTCTTTTTTTCCCTCACTATTTAGTTTTAAAACATAATCTAAATCTCCACCCGGCATTGTTATCGAAGCAACAATTCCACCATCATCTGTCATTATCATGGATTTAAATGTATTCGTATCTAATCTATGTTCCCATATCGTTTGAATTTCCATAGACTGGGAATACAGATTGGTAGAAGTACATAAGAACAATGCCACCGAATACGGAAGGACAAAGAGAAAAAAGGTTTTCATCGCTTACTCCATAAAAAGTTATATGTTTTAATGTCTGTTATCGAACACCACAGAGCATCACGGTCGGGTACGGTGCGGTATTCAAGTGCAAACATACAAAACTTTTCTATTGTATGCAACTATGCATTCAGAATTGTGATAAGTACCATAAAAAAAGCCCCCATACATTATTGTATGAGGGCTTAATGCAATGAATTATATCATTTGATTAATCACATCCGCGTTCCACCGCTACGGTAATACGACGATTTTTGCGGCGAATTTCTTCCAATTGTGCTGCTGTTACTTTTTTGGCATCTTTTCCTTTTGGTTCTTTTATGACGGGTCTTGTGCTGCCATAACCGATTGCTCCAACAACTTTTGCCGGATTTACACCCTGCTCGATAAGCCATTTTCGTACTGATTCTGCTCGTGTTTGCGAAAGTTTCAAATTAACCGTCGGATTACCTTCTTCGGAGGCATGCCCTTCAATGGTCACTTGAATATTATCGCATTGATTAACATACGATAATAATTTTGCCAAACTTGCCATTGTGGAAGGATTATCAAAATTAAAGGCATCTTTTCCTTTCACAAATAATATTTCCGGAAAATCGGTTTTTGTGCCTTTTTTCGGTAATGCGGGACAACCAAGCATGGTCGGATCTTCTTCATTCGCTTTTCCGGCAATAAGCGGACACATATCCACGGCATCATTAAATGAATCGCCGTCGGTATCGGGTTTTGTCGGGTCTGTCGGTTCAATGGTTGTGCCGTCTTTTTTACTACGTCTGTTTACTTCTTCATAATCCGTCAATGAATCGCCGTCGGTGTCGGGTTTTGTCGGATCACAGAAATATTTTTGCACTTCTTCCCCATCGCGTAAACGATCTTTATCGGTATCGGCATCTAATGGATTGGTTTTACGGGTAATTTCCTCACCGTCTTTTAATCCGTCATCATCGGAATCTTCTTTATTCGGGTCAGTTTTATGAATATTTAATTCATCGCCATCTTTTAATCCGTCACGATCGCTGTCATCCGAAAGCGGATTTGTTTTTAGTACTCGCACTTCATTACCATCAGATAAACCATCATTATCACTATCTTTTTCCAATGGATTTGTCGTATGTTTTTTTACTTCATCGCCATCAAGTAATTCATCGCCGTCGGTGTCGGGATTGGTGGGATCGGTTTTGAATTGTTTTACTTCATCGCCATCTTGTAAACCATCATTATCACTGTCTTGTTTTGCAGGATTTGTTTTATGCGTATTTACTTCGTCGCCGTCACTTAAGCGATCGCCATCACTGTCCATAGCTAAAGGATTCGTACTTAATTTGGTTATTTCCAATCCATCATTTAAGCCGTCGCCATCGGTATCGGCTTTTGTCGGATCTGTTTTATGTTTGCTGACTTCATCGCCGTCAAGTAAACCATCCAAATCTGTGTCGGGTTGTTGCGGATTTGTTTTGCGAGTAATTTCTTCGCCGTCAAATAAACCATCGCCATCGGTATCGGGAGATTTTGGTGAAGTTTTATGATCAAATATTTCTGCATAATCTGTAAGATTATCACCGTCGGTATCGGATTTTTTCGGGTCTGTATAATAACGACGCACTTCATCACCGTCAGTTAATCCATCGCCATCAGTATCGGGATTTTCGGGGTCGGTGCCGAGTTCTCTCTCGGTGCTATTTGTTAAACCATCATTATCATAATCGGCATTTCCAAAAACATAATAGGAAAATCCGGCACCGAATGTCAATAATAAATCATCGGCATCACTTGAATTATCAGACTTGCCATTGATTGTTGTTCTTGCATCATAACCGTCTATCCATCCCGTTCCCGTAAGGCGCAATGTGCCTCGTCCATTAAATACGAGATCATCGGTGAGATATAATTCATAGCCCAAACCAACGGGAATAACCATTTTTCTTTTTTCGTATGTTGTGCCGTCATTCAAGGGTAAAGCACTGCCATCTTGATATGTAGGATTCCAATCCAATACTCCAAGCCCGCCAAAAATATAGGGAACAAATTTTTCACGCGGTAAAATATTCCATGACAAATATGTTTCATAATAATTAAACCGAGAAAAATTCTTTTCTTGGGGCTGTTTATCTACGGGGAATAATCCATAGAAATTAGGATTTTCCATTTTTGCTTTGTCTGTATTTTTATAGCGTAACTGTCCAAAGCCAACACTTGCTTGCAATGAAATTTGGTCAATAATATTCCAACGAACGAACATATCGCCGGCAAACCATAATTGATTATCCGTAAATGTGCCCCAATATTTTACGCCGCCGCCACTCACACCAAAACCCACACGACCGCCTTCGGATTGTGCGTATGCGGATAATGACAGTATCCATGCGCAAAGAGCAAGAACAATGGATTGTTTAAAGAAAGAACCCAGTTTCATACAAAACCCCTTTCGAAATATGAAAAATAAACTATGATTAATATTGTTTTTACGATGTATTTATGGTGCTGTGACTTTTAATAATGAGAACATATACACCATTTTTGTATGAGTAAAAAATTCTATGTCATTACTTTATGGACAACTTGTGTTGATGCTTGCGCTGTGGGCATAACCAACACATCATGAATACTCACATGCGCGGGTCGTGTAGCGCAAAAAACAATTGTTTCAGCCACATCAGAAGCAGATAATGGCGTATATCCTTTATAGACAGTAGCGGCTCTTTGTTCATCGCCCCGGAAACGCACCAAAGAAAACTCTGTTTCAACCAATCCCGGATCAATATTCGTCACACGCACTCCCGTCCCATTAACATCGAATTGCATAGTTTCGGAAAGCATACGCACTGCCGCTTTTGTGGCACAATACACATTACCATTCGGATATGCCTGCCTTCCTGCCACAGAAGCAATATTGATAATCATGCCCGTACCGCGTGCAATCATAGAAGGTAATAATGCTTTGGTCACCCATAACAGTCCTTTGATATTCGTATCAATCATTTCTTCCCAATTGATGCTATCCCCCGTTTGCACAGGATCAAGACCGCGTGAAAGTCCCGCATTATTCACTAAAACATCTACGGCATTATCTCCAATATTATCATGGAGTAAAGAAGTTATTTGGGCTTGATTGCGCACATCAGCTTCAATACATTGCACTTCAACATTATGGTCTTTGCGGCATAGTTCGGCAATCTCTGCTAAACGCTCGGCTCGACGGGCTACGAGGACTAATCGTGCACCATGCTTGGCAAATTCATACGCCGTTGCTTCGCCAATACCGCTTGATGCGCCCGTAATTACAACAGTTTTACCATGTAATGTCACACTCATTATTGTCTTTCTTTCATAATAATTTAACGTAAATATAGGTTTTTCAACTCGGATAATTGTAATAACAATAGAAAAAACTTATGAGTAATTAACAGCCATTAACATTTTTTACCTTGGTGGCTTTGGCATTGACAGCATAGTTTTGTAATCATAGAACTATTCACATTTTTTTTAGAGGTCATCATGAATATTCCACTCATTATTATTGCCGCACTGATTTTTTTCGTGGCGAATCTATTGAACAGTGCGCCGACACGCCAACCGCGTACACCCGAAAACCGCGCAAACACTTTGCGCAATAAGAGAATGCACTTTTCTTCTTGCATGAGCGGCATACATGAACGATTACAATTAACCAAAGAACAACTGTCAACGATTGAAAAGTTCACCAATGAATTAAGAGATATGCGCAAAGTAACCGCTGAATCACTTGATAAAAATAGAAAGAAGATTCACGATGCTTTGTCTAAAGAAAATGGACGTGCAGAAGCCGAGCAGCTCTTAGCCCAAAATTCGGCAATGATACAAGATTATCATAAAAAAGAAATGGACATGATAGTCAGCGTACAATCCATATTGGATGAAAAACAAAAAAAACGCTTACAACGTATAAAAGATGAACGCTTGGATAATGAAGAAAATGCGGATAATGTTTCTTCTTTGCACTCTTTTGCTATGGGATTGAATGATAATTCTTCTATCCCGTCAATTTTACCACCCGAAGAAGCCGAATTATTGGGAATACAGAGTGGTTTTTCCTTCGGACTTGGCAAAGCACTTTCATTCAGTGCCAATAATAATAGAGATAATTTTGATTTTAATTTTTCTTTCCCTGAGGATGAATCGGACGATGAGAATAATAAAACCATGCCTCGTATGAATAAAAAACATGAGCAACAATTGGAGCGTTCCATGCGAAATCTTGAAAAGCGATTACAAGAAATGGAAAAACAAATCCAACGTGAATTGGAAGCAGAAATGAAAGAAGATGAAATTTGATTTTATATACGCAAATAAGTATAAATTGCAAATAATTGAACAACACAAATCAATCAATGAGATAATCAAAGTCAGAATAATTTGTGCAAAGAGTTGTAAGAACATAAAAAAAGGCGGGGATAATATATCCTCGCCTTTTTTTCGATTTTAAGATGATTATTGTGTCATCCATATCATATACGCATAATCAAAAGCAATTTCTTTCAGATAATTAAAACGTCCCGTTGTACCAAAATGTCCTGAGTCCATATTTGTTTTGAGCAGGACAATATTAGAATCCGTTTTTTTCTCACGTATCTTTGCTACCCATTTTGTCGGTTCCCAATATGACACTCGGGGGTCATTCAAACCACCGATAGCCAAAATATTCGGATACTCTTTTTCTGTGACATTATCATACGGCGAATATGACATCATATAATCGAAATACTGTTTTTCATTCGGATTGCCCCATTCTTCATATTCTGTAACCGTCAGTGGCAATGTCGGATCTAACATCGTATTGATGACATCAACAAAAGGAACATGCGCTATCACTGCTTTGCATAAATCAGGGCGTAAATTAGTAACGGCACCCATCAAAAGACCACCGGCACTGCCGCCTTCAATCACCATTTTTTGCGTTTGGGTAAATAAATTTTTTGTAAGATAATCGCCGCAAGCAATAAAATCGGTAAATGTATTGATTTTTTCCAACATTTTTCCTTGATCATGCCATTTTTCGCCATGCTCACCACCACCACGAATATGAGCAAGCGCATAACAAAATCCACGGTCAAGCAAAGAAAAAATATTCGACGAAAAACGATCCGGCATACTTATACCATAAGAGCCATAGCCATATAATAAACATGGATGTGAGCCATCCCGCACAAAATCTTTTTTCATTAAAATTGTGAGAGGAATTTCTGTCCCATCTGATGCCACAACGGTATGAGATTCCACGCAATATTGTTCCGGCGAATATCCTTGCACTTCCGTTGTTTTGCGAGTATGCAATGTATAATCATCGAAAGAAATATCTATGACGGAAGCCGGAGTAATCGGTGATGTATAATTAAAGCGATAAAAAGCTGCATCCGGCTGAAAATTACGTCCTCCACTTAAAGAGAATGTTTGCTCGGGCATAGGTATTTCCATGCCATTATGAAATGAATAATCAGTAATATATAAACGTTGCAATCCGCCTCGTCTATAACAAATAACCATTTTTTTATCAAATAATTCTATCCATTGCAATCGTTGATTTTCATTATGCGCCCAAATTTCCTGCCACGAATTTATACTCGGATTTTCTATTGTCGTTTGCATGATTTTAAAATTCTTGGCATTATCATTGGTCATAATAAACAGAATATCATCTTTACTTTCAGCATAATATTCACGACCATGATTGCGTGGTTCTATGCATTGTAATTCACCAAGCGGTGCTTGGGATGATACAAACCATGCTTCCGATGTTGTGGAACTTGCCGTTTGAACAAAAATATATTTCCCGTCTTTTGATTTATGAATATCAATAAAAAATGCGTCATCTTTATCATGAAATAAAAGACTGTCATTATCTTGAGGTTGCATAATATCATGAAAAAACACTTTATATGGTCTAAATTGCTCATCAAGACGTGTATAAATAAAGCCGCTGCTATCGGACAACCATTCGGCAGTACCATGTGTATCTGTGATAGTATGTCCTACTATTTTGCCTGATTGTACATTTTTGACGGAAATACGATAATATTCCGAGCCGTCCACATCATAGGAATATGCAAGAAATGTTTGGCAGGGACTTAATTTAAGCGTACCGAGTGAAAAATAAGCATGCTCCGCAGCAAGTTGATTAACATCGAGAATTATTTCTTCTTCGCCATTTTCATAATGACGACAATAGATAGGATATTGCTGTCCTTCTTCTGTGCGTGAATAATAATAATAATCGCCCATTTTATCGGGGAAAGTCATATCTGTTTCTTTTATTTTTGCCCGCATTTCTTTATATAATTCTTCCTGCAATTCTTGGGTATGCGCCATAACCTGTTGTGTGTAAGCATTTTCTGCATGAAGGTGATCAAGAACTTCGGGATTTTCCCTTTCGCGAAGCCAGAAATAATCGTCTGTTATTGTAATCCCATGGATGGTGGTGAGATGTGATTTTTTTGCCGCTGTTGGCGGTGATAATGGCATTGTAGTCATTGAAACCTTGTGTGTATAATACATAAATCCACGGCAAAATTCGGTAAAATGATTGACATAACCTTGTTGTGGACTTTTTTACTTTGTTAATGAAGGTTAATGTGTCCTTTGGGGCTTTGTCTATCGCATTACCGTATTTTTGCGAAACTTTACGCATAAGTAGGGTATATTTTTCTTTCATTTTTTGTTTCGTGTGGGGTACAATGAAGCAATATTTACTTTCTATGGGATTGGTGTGTCTCATTGCTGTCGGTGAGATGGCAGCTCAAACAGAACCGTATATCAATGGACGACTTGACGTTGATAATCGGGGTATTTCTTTTATGAACAAAGACAGCACAATGCAAGTGATTATGCGTTTTCGCATGCAGGCATTGGCTCAAACAGAAACCGTTTCCGATGAAGATCTTAGCACATCACGAGAGAACTGGGTTTTGCGTCGCTTGCGTTTGCGTTTTGGTGGTTTTCTTACCGATCCGCGATTGACATATAATATCCAGCTTTCTTTCACTCGTGGCGATATGGACTTTGCCGACACAGGGTTTCCCAATATCGTGCGTGATGCTGTGGTGTATTGGAACTTTGACAATAACTGGCAAATCGGTTTCGGGCAAACTAAATTGCCGGGCAATAGACAAAGGGTTGTGTCATCATCAGAGATGCAGTTTGCTGAGCGTTCTGTGGTAAACAACACCTTCAATATTGACCGTGATTTTGGTTTTCAAGGATGGTATCGCAATACTATTGAGGGTGTGGGGCTGAACCTTCGTGCTGCTATCAGCAATGGCGACGGACGCAATACTATCAGCACAAGCGGTGCAAGTGCCGGTGGTTTTTGCTATACAGGCAGAGCGGAGATACTCCCATTTGGAGCTTTTACCGGTGGTGGTGATTATTTTGAAGGCGATGTTCTGCGCGAGAAAACACCCAAATTATCTGTCGGAGCAACTTATTCCGTCAATAGCCGCATGCGCCGCACAATGGGGCAACTCGGTCCCGAATTATACACACCTACTGCGAACAGCAATAATCAGCTTATTTCTACGAATACATTGCTCGCCGATGCTTTATTGAAATACAGCGGCTTGGCATTATATGGCGAATATGCTATGCGTGATTCAAAAAATAATCCTGTCACAAAATCCGCAAATGTTGATGATCGCTTTGTGTTTCTCGGCACAGGAATTTTAGCACAAGCAAGTTACTGTTTCCCGTCTATGTGGGAAATTGTCGGACGTTTTGCGGCGGTCACTCCTTTCGAGAGAATGAATGATACCACCTTGTTTTCCAAACGTAATCTTGATGCGGGCAGAGTAGCCCTCAAAGAAACAAATATTTCTTTTGGCGTCAATAAATATATCAATCGTCATAGAATTAAAATCAATACTGAAATACTCTATCGTATTCAAGAGAATATGATACAGGAGAAAGAAACCAAAAATTTCATTGCACGATTGAATATGGAATTAGGCATATAATTGCTTGAACCAATTAAACAGAATGTATCCCTCATGCGATTATGATGCGTATGGGGGATTTTTTTTATCTCCGATTTGTTTTTTTCATTTGTTTCCTGTAATTTTGCACCCACTCTCATGTGATATTCTAATCATCAATCTAAAAGGAGAATGTTTTATGATAAAATTTGTAATCTCTTTCGCAGCGGGAAAGTGTGCGTATTGATGTCGTAATTCTGTAGAAATACACTTCATTTCTTTATTCTTCAATTATCGAGCATATTCCTCTCCTGCGATTCCTCGTCGCTCGGCTTTATTGCCGTCTTATACCCAACATTAAGTGATTTTTGCGTTTTCTGTGTTTCATATCCTTAGAAACCAAGAAAATGCCTGTCATCATTATAATTTCGGTATAAATCTCTTTATTATTTCCAACACATTCAACATATACCATACGGTATAATGCTTGGATTATATTTTTTTTTCACACATATAGCTTTCAGCCATTATGTGGTTTGCGGCTATTGTCTATTTTATGTAGAACAATGAAATTTACTATTCTTGATAGTGATGAGGACGAGTATGTCCCATTTGAAAAATTTACAAAAAAGAAACACAATCCTAAACCCATGCACTCCCATCGCGCAATGTCACAACATATCAATGAAGACGGTGACACACGCTATGATGAATCCGGATTACAGGAACTCTATGAACAGGGTCATATCAATGAAGTAGTGCGCATGATACGTCGTGGCAAGGAAGCTACGGTCTATGTTTGCCGCAATGAACAACAGCAATTATTGGCAGCAAAGGTCTATACAGATATGACAGTGCGTTCATTTCGCAATGATACCGTCTATAGAGATAATCGTTTTATTGGCAGCAAGCGTTTAGAAAAAGCCGTTCAGCAGCATACAAAAACGGGCGTGGATGCCCAGCAAGCATTATGGATATATGAAGAATTCAGGCAATTACATTATTTTTATTCTCATAATATTGCAGTACCGAAGCCGATTGCATATTCCGGCAGAGTAATTCTTATGGAATTTATTGGTGATGAAAGCGGCGAAGCACCGCGTTTATCCGATTGTGATATATCTCCGGCAATCGCACGTGATGCTTTTCAACAAAGTATGGAATTATTGCAAAATATTGTTGCTTTGGGAAGGATACATGGTGATTTTTCCACATATAATATTTTGTGGTGGCAATCGCATTGCATAGCCATTGATTTTCCTCAAGTCATAGAAATTCAGCGCAGTCCCCATGCACGAGAATTACTCAGGCGAGATATTCATTCGCTGTGCCATTCCTTTGCACGATTGGGAGTTCACAGCAATGAGGAAATAATCTTCAAAAAGATAGAACACTATGCGGATTGGCGGAAATAATACGTTGATGGACAACTTTTCATACAGTATTCTATTCAATTTTAGTGCTATGATATCTTAGCGCGAATCCACAGCATAGAACATGAGAGAGCTAAAGATAGAACAAATTCCTCAAAGAAAACACTTATTTTAGTGTAGATTCAATCAAGGAAACGAGGTACGCAGATGAATGATACCATAACATTTGAACCCGGATTACATAGGGAAAAGAAAGTAATTTATATTCGCTTCGAATTCAACACTACATTGAATACATGGGTACGTTCTCTTACGGGTGTACGGTGGAGTCAGTCAAAAAAAGCATGGTATGTCATAGACAATAAAGAATTTAGAAAGAAGTTCGGATTAACTCAAAAAACAAGAGCGGATACTGATTTTATGATTTCATTCCATGAGAATAATCGTCCTGCTATGAAAAAATTTATTGACACTTTGCAGCTTAAAGCATACAGCCAGAGCACTATTAAAACATATACAAATGAATTTGCTCAACTGTTAAAGGTTATTAAGCATCATAATGTCAATGAATTATCAACTGAGAAGTTACGAAGTTACTTTTTATACTGTATTACAACACTTAAACTCTCGGAGAATACTTTGCACAGCAGGATCAATGCTATCAAGTTTTATTTTGAGCAAGTCATGGGGCGAGATACTCTTTTCATTGATATTCCACGCCCTAAGAAAGCAAGCATCTTACCAAGAAGTATCAATGTGGATGAAATCAAACGACTTTTTGAAGTAACAAAAAATCTTAAGCATAACACCATGATAAAATTATGCTATGGGATGGGCTTACGTGTGAGTGAGCTTGTGAATATCAAAATTTCAGATATTGATTCTCATGCAATGCGTGTTTTTATTCAACGCAGCAAAGGGAAAAAAGATCGCTATGTAAACTTACCGGATTCTCTCTTAGATCAATTACGCGAGTATTACAAACAATATAAGCCGAAAGAATACCTTTTTGAAGGGCAGTATGGAGGCCAGTACAGTATAAGAAGTGCCCAAGCTGTTTTCAAGGATGCTTTGAAGAAGGCAAAAATCCATAAACAAGTAGGCATACATGGGCTACGACATAGCTTTGCTACTCATCTTTTGGAAAACGGCACCGACATCCGATTCATCCAAGAACTGCTCGGGCATCGTGACTTGAAAACGACTCTTCGCTATACACATGTTACTGATAAGAGTATCAGCAAGATCAAAAGTCCTCTTGATTTGATGGGCTGACAATACAAAATGCGCATTGCGCATTTTGTATTGAAAAAGTGACAAAAACGCAAGCAAGAACATAGTAAACAATACAAAATACGCATTGCGCATTTTGTATTGAATGAGCAGAGCAACGAATCACTAAAGCACTGTTCTCATTACGGCATAGAAAAATTTCCCTTGCTCATATTTGGATAGATACACAAAGTTTTGTAGTTTTGAGGAAATCAACGACGTTTTGCGTCAATACGAGAGTTAGCCGTCAGTGTAGCGAACCGCAAAACCGACAGGCAAAACCGACAAATAACAGAAATAAAAATTGTAAATTTGCAACTTAATAATTTTGACTATATAATATATTATGACAGATAAGAAAGAGCCAAAGGACGGATATATTTTTGATTACATTTCAGGCAATGAAGTAAAAGCGACACCAGAAGAAATTGATGCCGTACAAGTTTATTCAAAAATTTTGGTTGAAGATTATGGCTACCCTAAATCTAACATTGCAACTCACCCACAACATAGAGTAAAAGTTAGACCTTCTGATACTAAAAAAGAATATCCAACGGATATTGCTGTTTTTACAAATGACAAAAAGAATGAGGATGACATTTTTATTATTGTTGAGTGCAAAAAGAAAAACAGAAAGGACGGTAAAACTCAATTACAAGACTATTTACGTTTCTCAAAATCGCCATTAGGTGTTTGGTTTAATGGGGAAGAACGATTGTTCCTTAAAAAAATAGAAAAGGATGGTAAAGTTCTATTTGAAGAAATTCCTAATATTCCAAGATTTGGACAAAGAATAGAAGATGTAGGGAAATTCAAAAGAATTGATTTAAAGCCAGCAACAAACTTAAAAAACGTATTCAAAGCAATGCGTAATTACCTTGCAGGTAATGTAGTTGGTGCTACAAGAGACGAAGTATTTGCACAACAATTAATTAACCTGATATTCTGTAAAATTTACGATGAAAAATTTACAAAACCGAATGAAATGGTATCATTCAGAGCAGGGATAGAAGAATCTTCAAAAGAAGTTAAAGAAAGAATTTTAGAATTATTCAATAAAGTAAAGAAAAATTATAATGACGTTATTGATGCTTCTGACGAAATTATTTTAGATGAATATTCATTAACTTATATCGTTGGTGAGCTACAACAATATTCAATACTTGAATCTTCAAGAGATGCTGTAAGTGATGCTTTTGAAGTTTTTATCGGTCACGCTTTAAAAGGCGGACAAGGACAATTTTTCACACCTCGTAACGTAGTGAAAATGGTTGTGGAATTAGTTGACCCAAATCACGAACAAAAAATCATTGACCCAGCTTGTGGAAGTGGTGGTTTTTTGGTAGAAAGTTTACGCTATGTTTGGAATAAAGCAGAAATTGAATTTGAGAGTTTAGGTTGGCCAAAACACGAAATTGAAATTGAAAAACAAAAAATTGCAATTAAAAATATACGTGGCATTGATAAAGATTATTTTTTAAGTAAGGTTGCAAAAGCTTATATGGCATTATTAGGTGACGGACGAGGTGGAGTTTATTGTGAAAATTCTTTAGAAAATCCTAACCATTGGAATAAGAAAACAAAGGATGAGATTAAAATGGAATACTTTGATGTTGTATTGACAAATCCTCCTTTTGGTTCAAAAATCCCTGTAAAAGGAGAAGATATTTTAAAACAGTATGATTTAGCACATAGCTTTAAAGAAGATAAAAAAACAGGTAAGTATGTAAAAGACAAATTACAAGCAAAAGAGACACCTCAAATACTTTTCATTGAAAGGTGCTTACAACTACTTAAACCAAATGGAAAGTTAGCAGTTGTTTTGCCTGATGGTATTTTAGGAAATGATAGTCTAGCATATTTGAGAGAATGGATTTTAGATAAGGCACAAATTTTAGCTGCAATTGATGTTCCAATTGAAACATTTATGCCATATACTTCAACCAAAACAAGCATTTTAATTCTACGAAAACTAGAAAAAGATGAAGTTTTAGAAGATTATAAAATATTTATGTGTATTTGTGAATCTTGTGGACATAACAGAAGAGGACAAGAAATTGAAAGTGATGATATTAGTTTAGTTGCAGAACAATATAAAAAATGGAAGAAAGAAAATGATTAAAATTGTAGAAAATGCAACTTATAGCGAAGTAAAAAATAGTAATCGTTTTGATAGCAAATACTACTTTTTAGGTGAAATATTAAACAAAACTTTATCTCGTTTTGAAACTCACCCAATTTCTTATTTTTCTAAATCAATTAGAAAAGGAATATTTGATTTAAATTCAAAATTATATCAAACAACAGGTATTCCTTTCATAAGAATTAGCAATTTGATGTCCTACACACTTGATGAGAGAGGAATGGTATATATTCCTTTAAAAAATCACAAGAAGGAAAGTAAAACTATTTTAGTTCCAGGTGATTTGGCACTTTCAAAAATAGGTAAATATTTAGGGAAAATTGCCCAAGTTCCATTGAGATTTGAAGAAGTAAACATTAGCCAAAACATTATAGGTGTTGCATTTGATTGCGAAGACTATTTAAGAAAATATGTTTTTCTTTATTTAACAACACCACTAGCAATTAACCAAATTTTAAGAGTAAGCAAACAACATAACCAAAACAAACTTACTTTACCAGATATTAGAGAATTAAAAATTCCATTACTTTCAGACGAAAGAATGAAATACTATGCAAAAGAAGTTAATGAACTTTCTGTCCTTGAAGACGATTCTTATAAACTTGTAAAAAAAGCGCAAGACTTTTTTTATGAAAAACTAAATATTAATTTCAAAGAAATTAAAAAGGAATTTTCTTTTACAACTTCATTGAAAGAGGTTAAAGCAGAATCATTTTTTTCACCTGAATTTGCTAACCCATTATATAATAAAACTATAAAAGCACTTAATAAGTTTGAGACTAAACCTTTAAGTGAATTAGTAAAACCATATAAAGGTTCAGAAGTTGGTAGTGAGAATTACAACCTTTACACTGATAAAATTGAATCAGACATACCATTTATAAGAACTTCCGACATTGTAAATTATGAAGTTGATAATTACCCCGACTTTTTTATTACTGATGAAATTTATCAAGGATTAAATCAAGAGATTAAACCACTTGACATTATTTTTTCAAAAGATGGTAGTATTGGAAATGTTGCAATGTTGACAGAAGCAGACAAAGTAATTATTGGTTCAGGATTTTTAATTTTAAGAACAATAGAAGAGCAAGAAGTCAGTCCTTATTATATATTTTGTGCTTTGTCAATTCCAGAAATTGGCGATTATCAAGCAAAGAAAAGAACTGTAATAGCTTCTACAATTCCACATTTAAGACCAGAAAATTTATTAAAAACAAGAATACCAATTTTACCAAAAGAAGATAGAGATATTATTTCTGAAATACTTAAAGAGGCGTTTGACAAAAAATCTTTAAGAAAACATAAATTAGACACAATAAAAAAACAACTTGAATTAGAATTTGAAGCAGTAAAAACAACAAGATAGCCAACGCACAACGGCACGAAAAACAAAACACCGAACGGCTAACAGCAGTTTGGCAAAATGGCGGGTTCAGTGCTAAATTGAACATTTTGTTTTCAAATTAAGTTTAGTGCTAAATTGAAAGTAAGTGCTTCAAAGTCCGCCACTTCGCCAAGCTGCAAAACGTTGGGCGCAATTAAATGGCGCGTTAAATAAATAGCCCGGCCGAGAAATATAAAAACAAAAGACGAGCGGCACAGTTTAGGGAAACAATAAATCCGCGAATTAAATTAAAAAGATATGAAATAAAACCACAGACAGAGCAGAATAGAAAAGGCAATTAAAGTGAAAAAACATATGAAATTAAAAAAGCC
>JAFLBY010000279.1 GCA_017302855.1 Candidatus Kapaibacterium sp. | reverse complement strand
TAGTTGCAAGTAAAAAACTTGGTAATATTTACGGAACACAAGGCTTTGCTCATGATTTGGCAGGAACTATCGTTGCTAATCCGGCAACTGCTTATGATGCAACGGCAGGTACAGTCACATTAACAAAAAGTGGTGACTATGTTGAATTTGAAGCATACTTCAATGGAGCTACCGTAGGTAACTTTACAACAAATGTTTCAACAGAAAGTGATGCAGATGCTGAAGTTACTGCTGTGTTGACAGGTACAACAGAGAATGTTCCATCAGGCGAAGGTATATTAAATACGACGCCTAATGTGTTACCGGTTGTATGTATTAATGATCCAACCGTACAAGTTGGTACAATTGAAGTTGCTAATACCGGTGATGCAAGCTTAACAGTAACAGGTGTTACCTACAATCCTGCGATTGATGCAAATTCCGCTCCTTGGTCTGTGAAAGAAGATTTTGCTCCGGCTTACTTTACTTTAACACAAGCAAATACTGCCGATGACAGAAAAACTCTTTCATACAATTTCAAAGCTCCGAATGCAGCAGGTGTCTATAATCTTGATGTGACAGTAATATCTAATGCTCCACAAAATGGAACACAAACCAAAACATTAAGAGGTGAAGCTGTTTCTTATTCCGGTACTTTGGCTATTGAGGGCGAAGGAAGTCTTTTACAGTACGGTAAAGACTATGTTTACAGAGTTAACTTAACAACAGCAACAGCTCCGACAATAGCAAATGTGAATAAAATGACGTTTACCGTAGCGTATCCTACTCAGATGTTTGTCTATCGCGGTAATGTGCAAGTATTGAACCCTGCATGGGAATTAGACGGTGCACCGACAGTGGCAAATGGTGTAGTGACAATATCACTCAAATCATCATCAGCAACTCCGGTCAGTGCAAATACAACGCCATATATTGCTATTCCGTTCTTTACTGTACTTTCTTCTGATCCGACATTTGTTCAAGGCGGCAAAGCTCGTATCAATGTAACAGCAACAGCAAATGATTGTTTCCCGATTGCACCAACAGGTATGGATGTATCGCCACAAGCTGTGTGCTTTGCTCCGGGACGTGCAGTTGGTGGAAGTGGTTTGGGTCAAGGTATTAAAGATATTTCACCGAATCCGGTTCCGTCAATAGGTGGTAAAGTTAATTTCTCTATAGGTATCCAATCATCAACAACATTGATTATCTATACTGCAACCGGTGAAGAAGTAACAACAATGCCATTAGGTGTTTTACAGCCCGGTGAATATGAAGTAACTCTACCAATGGATAAATTATCTTCAGGAAGTTATACTGCAAAATTTGTTTCAGGTCCTTATACTGAAGTCAAACCGTTTGCCGTGACTAAATAAGATAACATTTCTTAACAAAAAGCGGTGGCTGCTGTAAAGTAGCTGCCGCTTTTTTTTTGCAACAAAGCGAACTCATAAACGTTGATAGCCCCAAAAATTTTGTTAATTAACTCAAGGATTTTCTATGTTAAAACGACAAATTGTTGCAGCAATGTTCTTAATCGGCGTAGGAGTTCTGTCAGGAATTATCTTAGTTGCTAATTTTTCGGATAATTCCTTAGAATCACTTTTTGCGGCTAACATTGCTGATATAGGCGCAAAAAATGCTCCTGTCACACTCAATGAAAATGTAAAAGCATTAAACAATGCCTTTGTTGCAGTAAGTGAGGCATCAAATGAAACTGTGGTCAGTATCAGTGTAGTGGCAGAAAAGAAAGTACAAAAAAATCAGATGCGCGATCTATTCCGATTTTTCGGAGAGCCATTTAATCCTCGTGACAATAATGAAGAAGAATCAGCGCCGGATACTGAAGAATCAAGCGGAGCCGGTTCAGGCGTCATTATCACCAATGATGGATACATTGCAACGAATAATCATGTGGTTGAAGATGCCAAAGAAGATGGTATAAAAGTTATTCTTCACGACAAAAGAGAATTTAAAGCAAAACTTATAGGTCGTGACCCACTTACAGATTTAGCTGTTATTAAAATTGAAGCCAATGGATTAAAACCCGCACATTTTGCTAATAGCGATCAAGCACAAATAGGCGAATGGGTTATTGCTGTCGGTAATCCTTTGGGTTTAAATTCTACTGTAACAACCGGAATTATTAGTGCTCTGGGACGTGGACAGTTAAATTTAAACAAAGATCAATATGCTGTTGAGAATTTTATTCAGACTGATGCGGCAATAAATCCCGGTAACAGCGGCGGCGGATTATTTAATCTTAATGGAAGCTTAGTAGGAATTAATACGGCTATTGCTTCCCGTACCGGTTTCTATAATGGTTATGGATTTGCAATCCCGTCGAATTTAGTAAAATCGGTAATCATTGATTTGATTGAAGATGGGAAAATTGATCGTGGTTATATCGGTGTACAAATTTCCTCTGTGGATGAAGTAAGTGCGAAAGCATATAAGTTAGAAAAAGTTGCCGGAGTTATCGTACAAAAAGTCTTGGACGGCAGCCCCGCAGAAAAAGCCGGAATTGAAATTGGTGATGTGATTTTAGACTTAGACGGTGCACCTGTCAATACATCGAATGAATTACAAAGCCGTGTTTCTATGCATAAAGTCGGCGATGCTATTAAATTAAAAATATTACGCGACGGTAAAACTATTTATAAAACAGTAATATTAAAACCGCGCGATGAAGATGCAAAAACGGCTTCCAATGAAGCAAAACCCGGTAAATCGGAGGATGAAGAACTTAATAAACCTGTAAAATTCGATAAATTAGGATTTTCTGTTTCACCGACAACGTCAAAAATAAAAGAAGATATGGGAGTAGAAAAAGGTATTGTCATCAGCAATGTTGAACGCTATGGTGAAGCCGCCAGCCGAGGCATTGCACCCAACGGTATTATTTTGAAAGCAAATAATCAGGAAATTTCTACAACGGGTCAATTCAAAAAAATTATTGAGCAAAATGCAGGCGAAGTGATTCGTTTGCAAGTAAAATATAAAGATGGTGCAAGACTTGTCTTTATTGAAGTTCCTAAAAACAACAGTTAATACAATTTCCTTATTTCACATTCAATAAACCTCGTATTTCTCTATACGGGGTTTCTTTTTTTATGGCACGATTTACTCACTTATCGCCTCGACGCATTATTTGTCTTACTGAAGAGACCACAGAAACTCTTTATGCCATAGGTGCGGATGACCTAATTGTCGGTGTTTCCGGTTTTACAGTGAGACCAAAAAAGGCACGAAAAGAAAAAA
>JAFLBY010000278.1 GCA_017302855.1 Candidatus Kapaibacterium sp. | reverse complement strand
CCTTTTTCGTTTACCTCTCGACTGTCAGGCAAAAAAGCACCATTAAAACTTGGATTCGACCACTCTGATGTCAATGCAATATCGGTTACCTTGCCAACAGGGGTAAAATATAAAAGCTGACTTCCTTTAAGATCTAAACTTAGAGTAAAGTTATACACGGTGCTGTCACTCGGTACAATATTAAGTAAAGCGTTTATGCCTGTATTTACTACATCGCTTGATGTTATACCCGGATTAAATGATATTTTCTCATTATTCCATAAAAGATTGACTTCATCTTCTATTCCTCGTAAATCATCAATACAGACAACAAATTCCGCTTTGTCAAAAAGGATATTATGAGGATCAATATCCATAGATTTAACATCAACCATAGTAAAAGTTCCGGAAATATTGAGCTTAGAGTTATACACTACAACTTCATAAATTCCTCTATATCGTTTTTCCGGGTTTATGGTACCTGAAATATTAAGCTGTGACGGCAGGATGTGTAAATATTCTCTTATCTGAACGGTTTTTTGAACGGAATCCTTACCTGTGGATTCTTTCATATAACGATTGTATGGAATAGAAATAAAGGGACCTGTAATTGTCTGCTTTTCTGCCCATTTTGAACTAACTTCACTAATGGCTAAGTTTTGGGTTGATTCTCTTTCAGTGATTAAACTTTCAATCATTGACGTAGGAACCAAAAGCAATAATACAATTATAATAATTGTTCCAATTTTGAAGTAGATATTGTTTTTCAATCTTTTTACAGGGCTTTCTTTTTTTGTTGTCTGTTCAGTCATACATTCGCTCCTCAACATTAGTATTGTATATTAATAATTTTTACATCGTTCGAAAAAACATCTTGATACAATGTTTTTTCTTTTTATTCATACTATCAATAATCTTCATCACTAACTACTTTGGTTATTTCTGAAATTCATATTAATTCAGTTTATCCGATTTTTATTATTTTTTGTGTTGTGTGACTTTTACTATTGTTAACGAATTAGAATTAATTGCTCTTTAGACACCGAACTTCCATTATCCACATAAACAGTATATGATCCGGTAGGAAGTGAAGAAACGTTCAGTTTAACAATTTTTGCAGTACTCTTTTCTGTCATCACCGTTTGCCCCATCGTATTGACTATATGAATAGTTACCGGAATATCATCATTAATTACAACTGTCAATGTATTATCTGTAGGATTTGGCAATAGCTGCATCATTGTCGCAGAGTTCTGCTCTTCAACATTTGAGGGTAAGCTGTACGGAGCTGCAATAATATATTGCCCAACAATAGTAGAATCAGCAGCAATAGTTACGCTCTGACGCGAAGCATCAGCACGAGTAGGCACTATAGAAAACCACGTTTTTCTATGTTCGTTCGCAAATGAACGCTTACCGACAATAAAACTCTGAGGGGAAGAAGCGTCAGCTGCTGAAATTTTTCCTATGCCGGAAAATACAAGAGAATCGGCAGCGACGGGTTTGGTATTTGACCAAGTTCTAATTATCCAGTAGCTGATTGTAAACTCGCGACTCCCATCAATTGTTGGCATAGTATCGGGTTGTGCAAATAAACGATAAGCACCCATGTCAGACTTTTCCTGACCATTTTCTTTATCGGGAATAAATAATCCGACCTTTGGAAATTCCCAACCATTCATAGTTTTTTCAGCAAGTTCTCCAATACCGTGCGCAACGGGTGCTGTTGATGGGACTAATAATCCACCGCTATTCACTGCATGTATAGCCCCCATTTTATTGTAAAATCGTGTATTGGTACTTTCATTAAATTGATAATACCCTACTAATGAAGTATTATCCGATTGTTCGGTTATATGGATAGTTTTACGAATTTCATCAGTAGAAAATGTTCTATTATATATTCGTAATTCTTCAATTTGTCCACGATAATTACCACCTTGTCCGGGCAAACCGCCACCTATTTCCCATGGTGTTGAAGATAAATCAAAATTCTTAAAGTTTGCATTATTATTTTTATATTCCCATGGCTCTCCGTTCATATATAATGTCACTTTATTTGTATCAATGGATAAAGCAACATGCACCCAATCACCAATCGGTACATTAAACGGAGATGTTAACTGATAAGGAACATTTTTCCAATAAAATGTCATATTGGTATTTTTACGATAGCCCTGGAAAGAAAATCCGAATGAAAATCCGACATCACTTGACCAATTAGAAAGTAACTGCGAAAATGAATATTGTATTGAATCAAGTTTAAGCCACATTGTTGTCGTAAATCCTTTGGCATTTTTAAGAGAAGGAATAGCCGGAAGTGTTGCTACATCATTTGTTTTACTCAATGAAAGTGCTTTATCGGCAAGAGTGTCTATATTGCATTCCAGTGGTAATACTTCAATAAATGCCATATTATTGTACGTGTCTGAACCATAATCATTTTTTACGGTAAGTGTCACAGGATAAACACCTTGTTTTCCATACAGTACTTTCGGATTGCGTATTTTGTTGTTACTTACATAAACAGCTCCGGGAAATGACCATTCCCATTGCGCATTTGCTCGTTCCAATACCGAATAATCATCAAAGAAAAAAGTATCTCTTTGGCAGCGAGTGGTAAATTTATCAACACTCGGTTGTGCAATAGGTTTACTGTGCTCATACAGCGGTATTTCCCAAATTCCCATCGAAGAACCTGCTCGTATTTTATTATCACGATAAAATGGTTTTAAGGAACGTGTAAAATGTGCAATTGGCAATCCTATTCCATGCTTGACCCACTCGTTCATATCATTATTCCGATAAAACATTCTGCCGCGATCGCAAGCTATATATACACCGCCATTAGTGCCTTGCTGATGCACTATATCGCTGATAACTTCATTTTCTATTAATGAAGTGGTTAAATTAGTCCAAGATTCTCCACCATCAACACTATGGAATACTTTATTATTTTTTCCACCGGCACGGTAGGCAACCCATAATTCTTTATCATTCGTAGCACTGAGAGTAATTTTACTTACTCGGCGTTCCCATCCGTTTGTTCCCGGCGTGATGCCCGTTTCTTTCCATGTTTTTCCTCCATCGGTAGTTTTCCATATTTTTCCGTCTCCAAGTGAATTACTTCTTTGGCTCACATACATCACATTGGGGTTGCTTCGCGCTATGACAATATGTTCCAGCATCGCTGCTTTATCTGGAGATGCAAACACACTGTCATAAGACTGTCCATTATTGTCACTGCGCCATAAAACATTATCTTTACCAAGCCACACTATTGAATAACATCGCGGGTCCCAGACC
>JAFLBY010000277.1 GCA_017302855.1 Candidatus Kapaibacterium sp. | reverse complement strand
TATATCACCTAGTAATTGCTCTGATTGATTCACGTCAACGCGAACTATCCAAAAATCTTCAATAACAAAATCCATGTCGCCACTAGCGACTCGAAAGGTTAGCAAAGTATCTTGTGCCACTTGTGCTTGACCAATGATTGCACGGATTTGCTCTTCTTCTTTAAAAGAATCGAAATGGCAACCATGTAAAGTAGCCTTATACCAAAAAGCCGAATGTTCTTCATTTGTTATCTTGGCTTCAATTTTGACAATATCCATATCTATTCTCCGAAGACAACTTTATTTTGCGCGGGGTTGCCCAACGGTTTGCGGCATCGTCCCCTTTAGGGGATACCTGCGCTGGGGCGGGGACGGCGAAGCCGTCCAGCCAGAAAAATGAAAAGGCGTAGAAAAATGCTTGGGATTTGCGCAGACTCCCCAGCGTCAGGTGCACGCTTTGTTGGGCGGCGTTTTGCTTGCTTGAGAGATTGGCTATTGCAACCACACTTGCCGTTGAATCTGTTAATCATAAGAAGGAATTTTTTTACGCAAATGCCATACAAATTCTGCGGCGTCTTTTACTTGGTCAAGCAATAATTCGTATCTTATTTTTTCTCCGTCTTTTGTTACGATAATAAGTTCGGCAAAATCTGCTCTCTCTTTCTTGTCAAATTCGGCAGAAGTAATTGAACTGTATAAATATTCTTTTTGATAGGGTGTGCCTGTTTTCTCGAAGAAGCCCTTTACTTCACTGACGAAAAACACTCTTGAATTGGTAGCACATAAACAACCACGAAGTAACCCTTTTTCCCTGTAACTTTTTCGGTCAAGGTCTGCTATAACCGCCTTTTCAGGTACTTCATCTGGTTGGAGGAATTCAAATACTGGATGAAAAGTGCCTTTTTGAATTAGAGTCATTCCCAATTCTGTGTAATAGGTGGGAAGTTGCAATGCGTTTAACAAGGCTTGTATTTTGGGTTCACTGAGATTTTCGACTTTGGATATTTTTTTCATACATCATTCCTGATTGGCTTTGCGCGAAGCCGCCCAACGGTTTGCGTTACCTGCGTGTGGGCGGGCGTGGATTCGGCTTGGGAGCAGGAAAAACTCGAAGCCAGAAAAATGCCTGAAAATGCCGCAGAATCCCACACGTCAGGTGCACGCTTTGTTAGCCCGCGTTTTTTGATATGGATTTATCCTTCAAATTTTAATTCCGACGTTGCAAGCCGCGTCTCTTGCCGCCAACTTTGGAAATAAAGAATGATGATTGGGAGCAAAAAGGTGCTTGCGATAAGAAGGGTTGAACTTACACCATATAAGTCTCCAACAATACTCATACCACTGCCCAAAATAAGCACACCTAACATGCCAACTTGTGAATTGATAGACAGTATAGTTGCGCGTGATGTTGAATCAATGGTTTGATTAAGCCATGTAGCAACTACGGGCTTACCAACATCATTGAAAACATTAACGATAAGCCAAGCGCCAATTGCAACAAAAAATATATTGGTATTGGCAAATAATAATATTCCAATCAATATAAGGATGTAGAAGATTGTTAAGATGCCTGCAAATGTTCGCGCATGTTGTAACTTTGTATATCTGCGCAATAGTGTTAATCCTATCAGAGTAAGGGTGCTTTGGGTGATTTCAAAAAAACCAAACCATAGATTGTTTTTTAATATCCCGATAAATGGTACGGCAATAGTAGGTAAAACAAAGCCATTAAGGATATGAAGACGCGAAAAGCGATAAAAAATGTCAAGCAAAGCCGCAACAAAAAGACTTGCTGCAACTAACCGAAATACAATTGTGTGATTGCGAATGACTTTAAAACTATGGACAAAGGTATCTCTTGCTGATTGTATGTGCTCATGTATCGAGATTCTTGGCGCGTGCCCATGCGGTGCGAAAATCGTTTCAGGCATTTTTGCAACAAGTATAAGAGTTGTTAGTAGCCAAAGTATTCCGCCGATTGCTATTGGGACTTGGTAGTTGAAGAGAGCCGCAAACCCAATACTTAATAAGACTCCTACCCAATGTATTGGCGTGCTAATCTGCGTGCTTCTGATGAAAACAGAGCCAATATTATCAGCCCCAACTTCATCGGTAATCCATGCTTCTAAAGCGCCACTAACAAAAGTGTCACCAACCGCTTCAAGAAATGCGCCAATTAATATGACAATGTAGAAAGGAAAAAACCCAACAAATGTATAGCATAATCCAATGAAAACACCACCTAGAATGATAGAAAATCTACGCGAGTACGTATCGGCGATAACGCCCGTAGGAATTTCTAGTGTCATCCCCGTGATAGTTATGATTATATAAATCAGTGAAACTTGTGTAAGTGTAAGATGGAGTGCTTCATAGTAAAAAGCCCAAAGGCTTGTGAAAATCAGCCCGCTGTTTAACGCGGAAATGGATTCTCGAAGATAATAAATACTTGTTGCAGACCAATGTCGCATGTAAGTTCCTGTTTGGAGAAAGTCTCTAATCAGAGCGGGCTAACGGCTTGCGTTACCTGCGCTGGGGCGGGGACGGCGAAGCCGTCCAGACAGAAAAATGAAAAGGCGTAGAAAACTGTCTGGGATTTGCGCAGAATCCCCAGCGTCAGGTGCACGCTTTGTTGGCTGGCGTTATTGTTAAACGACATTGTACTATGGTTGAAACTTGTCGGGCGGCACTGTGATATTTATAAAATGTATCATCCACTTTCCATCAACTTTTTCGAGAGTCGCTGTAAAGTTACCAGTTACATCATCTGAGTACTGAATAAAGCCATTAACGTTCGCTACGGTTCCTTGCGGTAAATCAGGATTTGTATTTGCCGCAGCGGTCAGATTTAAATTTTGCACAGATAGACTTTGATACCCTTCAAAGAGAACATAATTATTTCCCTCTATCATCTCTTGAACATCAGCAATAGGAATTTGTCGTTGAACGCGAGGTGAAAACAAGGCGTATGCACTTTCAACGTCTTTTGCCTCCATGTCCTTCATGAAGGTATCAAGAACTGCCTCAACTGGAGCGCGTTCAACCATAACTTTGCCAACACCAGTACCAACTAAAGCAAGGCAAATAATCGAGCAAATACAAATTAAAGCAATTGTTATGCCTGCGATGATCCAAAGATTCTTGTTTGACTTTTTTGGTATTGGAGAAACAGGATTAGGCTCAACTACTAAATTTTCTCCTTTTGAAACACTTTCCACTACAGGTTCTTGAAGTTCATCAGCCATTTTGATTCCATCCTTTACTGATTTTTATATATTTTGCACGAAGCCAGCCAACGGCTTGCGTTACCTGCGTGTGGGCGGGCGTGGATTCTGTTTGGGAGCAGAGAAAACTCGAAGCCAGAAAAATGCTCGAAAATGCCGCAGAATCCCACACGTCAGGTGCACGCTTTGTTGGCTGG
>JAFLBY010000276.1 GCA_017302855.1 Candidatus Kapaibacterium sp. | reverse complement strand
AAAGTGCCAATGCAAATGATTAAAGCGCGATTCGGTAAATCTATAGAAATTGAATATGCCGGTGAAATTGCCAATGAAGAATTCCGAAAATTTGTTGAAGCAAATAATATTGAGTTGATGGGCAGTCCCAAATTGGTTGACATCAAACACGATGATTTTGGCGGTGTAACCATTGCTGTCGAATACCAAGTAATACCCGAAGTGAGCGTAGATGGTTATACGGGGCTTTCACTGCGTAAACCAATTCTTGTTGTCAGTGATGATGACATTGATGCTCAAATGGATAAACTTCGACTTGAAAACAGCACCATTGAACCGGTGGAAAGCATTGAAAATTCTCTGGCTTATGTTGATGTTGAATGGCTGGAGCTTAACCCTGAAACCGATGAACCACTTGATACCGCTCAACCGGAAACAGCAAACTATTTCCTTGATTCCGAAAAAATGGATCCCGAATTGCGCGATACTCTCATCGGCAAAAAACTCAATGATGTTTTTACGTGGGTAGGGGAAGCGGAAAACCCGGATGATTTACCCCCACGTTATTCGGGAAAAATTATCAAGGTTCAAAAAGTTGTTCTTCCTGAGCTTACAGATGACTATGCAACTCAAATATCGGGTGGACGCTTCACCAGCGTAGGTGATCTTGCCGCTGATGTTCGTTCTTTCCTCGTACGTGGGTCAGAAACTAAAGTGCGTGAAGAACTTGAAATGCAAATCGTCAGTATTATGACAGATAAAATTGAGATTGTGCCTCCTGATGCTCTCGTAGAACATATTGCCAAAAATAACTGGGAAGAATTTAAGAAACAACAGAATTTGCCTAAAAAGCTCAAGTTTACCGGTGAAATTAAGTCGTTTTTTATGTCACAGGCAATACGAACAGCAAAATGGGAACTAATCAGTACAAAAATTATGCAAGATGAAGCATTAGAGGTTTCGGATGCTGATTTTGAAGATACACGACGTGCTATACTCGCTATATCACCGGAAAGTGATGTAGAATCGGTTATTGCGCGTCTCCGTCAAGACGATAAATATATGATGGGAGTCCTGCATAAAAAAGTATTCGATTTGATTATAGAGAAAGCACTTCTTAATGAAGTACCTGCGGAAGAGTTCTATGATGAATCATTTATGCCTCGTCAGTTCGATGATGCGATGGCAATGATGGGTGGTGTGATGGAACAAGGTGATGATGATACCGGTGCCGAAATCATTTCTGATGAAGAAAAAGAAGCATAATCCGGTTCCGATAAATAAAAAGTAAGTGCTGTTCGTCCAATAATCATATAGTAACGATGACAAAACTGTTCTTTTGAACAGTTTTGTCATTTATCACCTCCATTATATTCGTTGATACTCTATGATGAACAATTTAGTCCCCATGGTAGTTGAGCAAACAAGTCGTGGCGAGCGTGCCTATGATATTTACTCAAGACTTCTTAAAGAACGTATTATCTTTATCGGCACTCCGATTGATGATTATGTGGCAAGTTTGGTTGTAGCTCAATTGTTATTTCTTGCAAGCGAGGATCCCTCAAAAGATATAAATGTCTATATAAATTCTCCCGGCGGCAGTGTAAGTGCAGGTCTGGCAATTTATGATACGATGCAGTTTGTAAAGCCTGATATTTCAACAATATGCATCGGTATGGCTGCCTCGATGGCGCAAGTGCTGCTTTGTGCCGGCACAGCCGGAAAACGCTATAGTTTACCGCATTCCCGCATTATGATGCATCAGCCATTAGGGGGAACACAAGGACAAGCATCCGATATTGAAATCTATACGCGAGAAGTAATGCGTACACGAGATACACTCTATTCCATTATATCAAAGCACACAGGCAAAGAAGTTGCCACTATCTTGAAAGATGCAGACAGAGATAATTATATGTCTGCTCAAGAAGCTCTAGAGTATGGTATGATAGATAGAGTGTTGGAGCGCTCACTCGGAAACGAAGTGAAATAAGTAGAATACAACATTTTGAAAGAGCTCTTATCAACAAAGACCTCTGTCCTTCAAGACAGTAGGTCTTTTTCATTATCAGTTCAATAAAATTGGTTTAGTTTTTGCTTATTTTCTAAGCCTTTGTGGAAAAACTACAAAATTAAATACATACAGATACTATGAAAAAAGATAAAACAAAGATTGACAATGAATTAGCATGTTCTTTCTGCGGGCGTGAAGCGCAAGAAGTCGAAAGTCTTATAGCAGGTGAAGGAGTGTATATATGCGATGTGTGCGTACAAGGTTCATTGGAAATAATAAACCGAAATGCAAAACAAAAAGAAAAGCAGTGGACCAAAAGCATTAACAAATTGCCTAAGCCATCGGAAATGAAAGCAATGCTTGATGAATATGTCGTTGGTCAAGATTCTGCAAAAAGAACATTAGCCGTTGCTGTTTATAATCACTATAAGCGTATTCAATCCCATTCATTGATTGGCTCACATGCGGATGTGGAGATTGAAAAGAGCAATATTCTTATGGTGGGACCAACGGGCACCGGTAAAACATTATTAGCGCGTACACTGGCAAAAATTCTGGATGTACCATTTGCAATGGCTGATGCAACCACAATAACCGAGTCGGGTTATGTAGGCGATGATGTGGAAACGGTATTGGTGCATCTTCTTCAAAATTCTGATTATGATGTAAACAGAGCCGAGCGTGGAATTGTCTATATAGATGAAATTGACAAAATAGCGCGAAAAAGCGATTCGGCAAGCATTACACGAGATGTTTCCGGCGAAGGTGTGCAGCAGGCATTACTGAAAATTCTGGAAGGAACATTAGCAGGTGTCCCGCCCAAAGGCGGACGAAAACATCCGGAACAAAGTCTTATTTGGGTCAATACGCGCAATATCCTCTTTATATGCGGTGGTGCATTTGATGGAATGGAGAAAATCATTGCTCGTCGTATCAATAATCGAACCATTGGTTTTGTGAGTGAAGGCAAAGAAACCATTGAAGAAGGATATGATATATTGCAGCATACAGAGCCGGAAGATATTCAAAAATTTGGGTTTATACCTGAAATAGTCGGGCGTTTGCCGGTAATAGCACCCTTAGAACCATTAAGTGACCAAGCAATGTTAGACATTCTGCAAAATCCGAAGAATGCGCTCGTTCGACAGTATCAAAAGTTGTTCCTAATGGAAGGAGTTGAGCTCTCTTTTGAACCGGGAGCATTAACCGCAATTGTTGAAAAAGCTAAAACCCGTAAGACAGGAGCACGTGGTTTACGTGCAATTATGGAAGAAGCAATGAATCCCGTGATGTACGATATGCCCGACAAAAAACATGTGCGTCACTGCATTATCACTCAAGATGTTATAGAAAAGGGTACAGAACCGATTTATGAAGTATCGGCTCACAGAGAAAGCGTGAGAACAAGTGC
>JAFLBY010000275.1 GCA_017302855.1 Candidatus Kapaibacterium sp. | reverse complement strand
TTTGATAAAATGTCAAAAGCATTCACACGCATCGGTAAAGATATTGCCATTGCCGTAAAACTTGCAGGTCCTGACCCCGCCGGCAACCCTCGTTTACGTATGGCTTTACAAAATGCACGCGGCGCAAATATGCCCAAAGACAGAGTGGAAGCTGCTATTAAACGTGCCGTTTCTAAAGATGCCGAAAATTTAGCAGAAGTGGTCTATGAAGGATATGGTCCGCATGGGGTGGCTATTGTCGTAGAAACAGCAACCGATAATACCACTCGCACCGTTGCTAATGTGCGCAGTTATTTTACTCGTGCCGGTGGCTCTCTTGCCACCTCCGGTGCTTTGGATTTTTTATTCCAAAGACGCGGAGTATTTAAATTATCTGCTGAAAATGTCAATCTTGAAGAATTAGAATTGCAATTAATTGAATGTGGTGCCGAAGATATAGAAATTGAAGAAGATATCATAACAGCATATACGGAATACAGTGAATTTGTGCACATGCAACGCGCACTTGAAGAAAAGAATATTCATGTCATTAGCGCAGAAGTGCAAAGAATACCGACAACAATGGTAACATTAAACGATGAACAAAGCGAAGAATTAGAAAAACTTATAGATAAAATTGAAGATGACGATGATGTACAAGCAGTCTATCATAATATAGCTTAAGTCATAACAATAACTCAACCTATCCCTCTTTTTTGAAAAGAAATGAGGGATTTTTTTTATTCATTCTGAAGAATCTGTTCATGGCAGAAATATTTTTTGAAAAAAAGTTTGGATTGCAATATCTTTTTTCGTAAGTTAGCCTCAGTGATTGTCACCTGTTGCGTGGAAAGACCTTTCACCAACACTCTGTACAACCACAAAATTTTACCATTCACTATAAAAGGTGAGCTATGGATACCATACTTACTCATTATCGGCAGTTTCCTCAGCACTCTGACTCTCTCAAAGGACTGATGTTCAATCCATGCGGGATTCCTGATCACACGAATTTGAACAGTAATCAAACACTTTATGCCAGCCGACCGATTTGTTGGAAAAAAGAAACAAGTTCACAAGGCGGACCTTTTAGCAGTATAAATCGTATGAAATTATCACCATGCGATGTTGCCGGATGTTGTGTTACCAAATATTGTTATAGAGTCAGTTCCACTGGTCAAATCACGCTTGTAGAATTAGCTTCCGCACCATGTCCTGATCCAAATACGATTGATTGTTCGATACAATCGGGTTGCACACCGCAAACCTATAAAGTATGCGGCGACGATTAATATTTCACTTCTTGGAGAATCGGGTATAAACCCGATTCTCCAACTATATTTAAGGGGTATTTTCATGAAACATTTCATTTCTTGTATCATTATATGTCTTTTGTTTATTGGGGTTATTTCTGCTCAGATGGAATATAACAATTGGATAGTACAGCCCGGAATTCAATTACGATTTTTACCGACATTTAAGGCATCACTAAATATCCCTGACTCCCCACCTTTTAGGAGCGAAGCTATATCGACAATTTCTGACCCGGTACAAGGTAATTTACTTTTTTATCAAGGAGTAGAGTATGATAAAATAATTGAAAGCAACACTCTACCAGGAAGAGAGTATGTTCTAAATCCAATAAATTCTATAGTTAAGAATAAAGAGTATAAAAAAATTCAATCTCAATACTCAGGATTAAATTATCTTTTACATGGTGGATATTCAATTCATCAATCTTTTTTAGCTTTACCTTCAAATTATGAATGTGGGAAATATATTCTTCTAAGTTTAGTCGGATATACAGATCATATAAAATTAACAGATTATCATGGAACATTAGCATATAATACTCTTGATATAAAAAAAAACAAAGGAAAAGGAGAAGTGCTTCAGCCATTGAATAATGTATTTTATAAAAACAATCTATCTGAAGGATTGGCAGGTACGATTCATGCTAATGGAAAAGATTATTGGATAATTTCAAGTATTAATTTGGGGGCTACTCCCTTTGTAGCAATTCCAATAATCAATGACAGACCCGATACAACACAAATAAAATTCAGTTCTGAATCCTATGTCGGTGATGTAGGTACGAGCATAATGATATCTCCAAATTCAAAATTTATATATGCATCTCGCTCTAATTATCGACAGTGTAGGGTATATAATTTTGACAATCAATCAGGAGCAATAGCAGCATATCTTCATCTTGATACTATTCGTAATGAAAACAATATTCCATTGTCATATTATTACCCTGAGTATGTTGGCGGTGAATTTTCATATAATAGTCGCTATTTATATATTATCATTCGTAATAACCGGATTAGTGTAAATGAACAACAAAAAAATATTATTCAGATTGATTTGCAATCAAAAACATATAAACTCTTCACAATTCCTTTTGATGAAAACGAAAGATTTGTTTTTTATACAACATTTATCTATCTCGCTCCTGATAACAATATCTATTTTGCTACAAGTAAAAAAGATAATAGCGAAGTAAATATATGGAGGATTACCTCAACAGATACAAAAAATCCGGAATTCACAAAGATTCAAACTTTGTATAAAAATGATTTACAGGGAGAAGCTAAATCATTTGAATTTCCTTATGTTCTTTCCAATGTAAATTTCAGTCATCATGTTTTTGACCCGAATTATAAGCGAATACCGACATTATGTGATTTACCGAAAATGTTACCTTTTGACACAAGTATTTGTGTGGGTGAATGGCTGACTTTATCACCCAAATTTGAAAGTTTACCGACGATGAATCTTTGGCAATGGGAAGCCAAAAATGCCGACATTAAAACAGGAAATGATTCTTTATTTACAACACGTTTTTTATCCACAGGTACATTTCCTGTACGATTTATCGGCTGCAATGCCAATGGCTGTGACACGAATAGTATTCAAGTGACGGTCTATGAAAAACCGACTATTGTTCCTGCACCTGATTATACATTATGTCCGGGTGAAAGTGTACGCATCGGAAGAATGAATACTCCCGTTTTTGAATATTCTTGGTCGCCTGCCGATTATTTGGATAATCCAAAAAGTGCAAACCCACTATGCACGCCCGAAAAAAATATGCAATATATTCTCACAATAAAGAACAGCAATGGTTGTGAAAATTATGATACCGTCAATGTCACTTTGGGCGGTGAATTATCTGTCTTTGCAGGTGCAGACACAAGTGTTTGCGAAGGTGAACAAATACAATTAAACGCAAGCGGTGCAGAAAATTTCTCTTGGTCGCCTGCGGAAGGATTAAGTAATGCCACAATCGCAAATCCAATATTTACAGGAACTTCCACCACACAATATATTGTCACAGGAAAATCAGGAAATTGCGAAGGTAAAGATACTATACTTGTTACTGTGAATGAAAAACCAATAATTATTACCTCTGAAAATAGAGAAATCTGTCTTGG
>JAFLBY010000274.1 GCA_017302855.1 Candidatus Kapaibacterium sp. | reverse complement strand
ATAGTGTAGCTTTTGTGGTCTCAAGTGCATGATGCCGGAGCACAAAATGCCCCTTTGTGCAATGAGGGTTATCCGAACTGCGAAAGTTGTTATACATCGAGTGGGTGTGTCAATTGGGGACCCATTGAGATAAAGTCATTTCCGATGGCAGCATTACCCAATTTTGCTATGCCCTGTGGACCCAATCCCGGTTGTGTGTTAAAGGTAGCGATACGCAAACGTGTGTGTAATGGCAGAGTTCAGATGAAAATCTCCGGAATGAAATTGGAGGGGTGCACAAGTGAGGGATGCCGTTGTAAGAATGATTTTATGCGCGAACCTATGGCATTTTTATTCTATGCCGTAGGACCACCGTTTATCAATAATGCTTTTGGTTTATTTGAAAATATGCCCTTCGATTGGACAGATGTTGATATATTTTCCTATACATGCTATGGTATCTATTCCAATTCGGTTGCCGGCTTATGTACAGAATTATTCGTTGTTCCATGTAAGCAATATGCTTGTTGCAAATATTCCTTACGCATCAAAGGCGATGATGATTGTGGAACTATCGGATTTGTAGCAGAATGGCTTGATGCTTCCAAAAAGTATTATGGTTATCAAGATCCGGCAACTCCACCTGAATGCGCTGTTTGCCAACATGGGTCGAATCATCCTCCCTTTAAACCTTGTTCAGGGGATGATTCAAATTTAGAAAAATTACAGATTCTTTCTGCTTTAGGATGGGTTTTTCAAAATAATCAGGACGGAATTAATGATGACCCTTTCGATTTCAATAATAATGATCCAAAAGACTCTACTATACCTCCACATAAAAGAAACACTTGCGTATATTCATGCTTTGATTTGGATACATATTTCAAGACATGGTTTGTTCGTAATGGTAATCTTTTTAATAAAAAAGATAAAGGGAATAAATTGCGCTTTGATAATAAGTGAGACCGATGTTTATAGATACTATCAAGGATAAATGGGACTGAAATAATGATTGAAAGTCCAAAAAACTGCGTAAATTGCCCAAAAAAGAGAAAGATGAAAGGAAAAATTATGTTCGTAACTTTACTACGTATATGCGCTATTGTACTCTGTTTCTATGCATCATCAATCATGCTTCAAGCACAAGATATTGAATGGCAAAGGTTACAAGGCATCAAAGGTGCAAATATTACTTCAATTACTCAAACCAATTCAGGAGCAGTTTTTGTCAGCACACCTTATGGTATTTGGCGTTCGACAGACAAGTTTGTGACTTGGCAAAAGGTATCGGCTACATTACGAGATTCTCTGATTTACTCTCTTGCTGCCACAGGTGATGGCGGTTTACTTGCAAGCAGTTATAATGGTGTTTATCGCAGTAGCGATGAAGGACAAACATGGACTGTTGTTACACCCGCCATAGGAAAAAAATCATTTCGACATTTATCTGCCCATCCAAGTGGGGTATGTTTTGTGGGCATACGAAAACAACTATATCGCTCCATCAATCATGGAAAAACATGGTCACCGATTAAAGATTCCATTTTATCGCAGTATTTTAGGTTTCAAAGTCAAAGACAATATGGTATTGCCGTACTCGGTCAGAATAATCGTATGATTTTTCCCGGATATTATTCTGATGATGGAAAAACCTATGAAGCTAAGACTGCTTATTCATCAAATTACTTATCGGGAAATAGAGATAGAACATACCTAAATATTGCTACGAACTGGGGATATTTTAGTGATGTTTCAAGAAAATTTATTTTAGCTTTTTCACGCGATAATGGAGATAATTTTCTTAGAATTGTTGATGACTTCATCGTTGAACCGGAACAGTGGCGAGATCGCAACTCCCTTGCTTATAGAAATAAAGAATTCTTTGATATGCATGCTCAAAGTGGGTCTTGTATTTTTCTACCCAATGATACTATTTTATGTACTTTGTCTGGAATAGGTATTTTCAAAATGGTACCCAAATTGGTTACAACTCCGGAATTAGATGCTTATATCATAAAGTATCGTAAAGATGTTACAGATAATGGTTTTATTTCCCGTTATCCTTCTTGTTCTTATATGCTCAAAGATTCTACTATTCTTATGGGAAGTTATGGCTCGGGATTATTTATGAGTAATGATAAAGGTGAACATTGGCAATCTCTTGATTTTCCTCATGATTCTCCCATCATTACCATGTTCTATAATGATATTCCGCGTAAACGTATCTTGGCAGGTACTGTCAATGGTCTCTATGAAAGCAATAATAATGGTCTCAATTGGCAACGCATTGATTCGGGTTTTCATCGCCCTATTATCACATCCTTGGCGGTGACTTCCAAAGGTACCATCATAGCTTCGTCTTATAATAAATCTTATAGAAAAGAATTAAAAGATAAACGATGGTCAATGATACCACAGCTTTCTGATTTTGAATTTACCGTGACTCAATTACATTGCACAGGCGATTCTATTTTTGCAACAAAACTTGATGTCTTTCTCAGTAAAGATGATGGCAAATCCTTTACAAAGCTGTCTTCCAAGGTTGACGAAGCTTATTCTAAACTTCTTGCATATAATAAAGCAAGTCAAACACTTTTAACGATAGGTAGTGAACATCTTAACAGATTCAGTAAAGGCGCATGGGGCGAGCAACAATATTACCTTTACGAATATAATGATCCTTATATTGAAAATACTTCACAATCATGGACTTCAGCACAACAGGTGAATTTCAGTCATATTTCACCCTATACTGAACAAATATATTTATCCTTGCACTGTGGCATAACAACATACGATTGGGCATCAGGTACGGTAGCAAAAAACAAGACTGATGGCGAATGGCTTTTTGGTGAATGGTGTTTTGGCATAACGAGCGACCAAAAGGGCAGACCCTTTGCAGCAACAATGAATGGCATTGCTTACTCACCCAAAAATGATAAAAAATGGGAATATCTGCCTCAGACGCAGGAACTCTCTTTGCCCGCAATGATGACCACAGGTACCGATGATGATGGCTATATTTACAGTTCATCACTGTTCGGAGGAGTCTATAGAACAAAAAAACCGGTGATTATCTTGGAAGCTCCATCATTGGTTTCGCCTGCCGGCGATGCACAAGAACAACTGCTGACCACCATAGTACGATGGAAAGCAGCCCTTGATGCAAAACAGTATAGCGTTCAAATAGCCGAAGACTCACTTTTTCAAACGATTATTCATGAAAATACTCTTGCCTTTACCTCAACGGAGACATTACCACTTAAACCAAATAGACGCTATTATTGGCGAGTTAAAAGTGTCTTATTTCGTATAGAAAGTCCTTGGTCGGAAATACGTTCATTTTCTACGGTGACAGTCTATCCAAGTAAAGTAACATTGCGCCAACCTGCCAATAAAGAAATTAATCGTCCGGTGTCAGTATCTCTTTTGTGGAATCCTACA
>JAFLBY010000273.1 GCA_017302855.1 Candidatus Kapaibacterium sp. | reverse complement strand
GCTATGTGCGTCAGGGCAATTCGCTCGATGCCGCACAAGAAGCTATTTCCGTGATTATCCAAAAAAATGTCAGGGGAATTGTGCCCTTGGATACGATTATGAATTTTATGGCTAATCAAGTGATGAATGACTCGAAAAATGCTACAAAAAAAGTTATTGAAAGAGATAATTCTTCTGCATTTCCACGACTGTTTTTTACTGTGTCCAATCCCGATTCCACCGATAAAATTGTGCCTCAATCACAAGTCTATTGTGTCATTAAATCGCATAATGCCATTTACACAATGATTTGGAATATAGCAAGACCATCGCTCAAGAATGAAGAAATCCAAAAATGGATTGCTATTTTCAAAAAACAAAGATTATTGATAAGCCAACCGGTACGAGGAATTGACATTAAAGCTCCATCCAATAAAAAATCGAAAAAGAAATAATTTATTACTCATATATTTCCTAGACCAATGGATACTATCATTATTTTGGATTTCGGTTCACAGGTAACACAGCTCATAGCGCGGCGCGTGCGTGAATGTGGTGTCTATTGTGAAATACATCCTTTCAATATTTCAGAAGAAAAATTACAATCATTTCACCCTAAAGGTATAATCCTTTCCGGTGGTCCGGCAAGCGTTTACAGTGAGGGAGCACCAATTCCTTCTTTTCATGTTGTTGAATTTGCTCATAAGCACGATATTCCCATACTTGGTATATGCTATGGCTTGCAATTAATGGCATTTCAAAATGGCGGTGAGGTGAATAAATCCGCCAAAAGAGAATTTGGACGTGCTGAGTTGTGCATCAATATGCAGAATGCGATATTTGAAGGCATAGGAGAACATTCTTTAGTGTGGATGAGTCATGGCGACTCATTGACCAAAATTCCCGATGGATTTGAAATTATTGCTCATACAGATAATGCGCCTATTTGCGCTATTGCTCATAAAGAAAAAAAAGCATGGGGCGTGCAGTTCCATCCCGAAGTGCATCATACTGCTGATGGTAAAATCATGCTTTCTAATTTTGTAAAAAATATATGCGGCTGCACAGGTGATTGGGATGCAGAACATTTTATTGATGCAAAATTGAGAGAAATTAAAGAAAAAGTCGGTAATAATGGCGTTATCTGTGCATTATCCGGCGGCGTGGATTCAACAGTAGCGGCAGTATTATTACACAAAGCTATCGGTAATCAATTACATTGTATTCATGTGGACTCGGGTTTGATGCGCACAGACGAAAGTGCAACAATAGAAAAATTATTTCGCGAACATTTTTCCATGACCATTGACGTTGTGGATGCTTCGGCACTTTTTCTTGGACGACTTGCAGGCATTACCGATCCTGAACAAAAAAGAAAAATTATTGGAAAAACATTTATTGATGTATTTGAAATTGAAGCAAAAAAATTCGGTGATGCCACATTTTTAGCACAAGGAACATTATATCCCGATGTTATTGAATCCGTATCCGTAAAAGGACCGTCGGTTACCATAAAATCACATCATAATGTTGGTGGTTTGCCGGAAAAAATGAATTTGCAATTACTTGAACCATTTCGCGAATTATTTAAGGATGAAGTTCGCAATGTGGGACGAGCACTTGGTGTACCCGATTGGTTTGTTGATCGCCATCCCTTCCCGGGACCGGGACTTGCCATTCGTGTTTTGGGTGATGTCAGCGATGACCGTCTTTCTATTTTGCGCCGTGTTGATGATGTCTATCTTGATGAAATACGCAAAGCAGGATTATACAATGAAATATGGCAGGCATTTGCAGTATTATTACCGGTGCAAAGCGTAGGAGTGATGGGCGATGAACGCACTTATGAATATGTGTGCGCATTGCGAGCAGTGACAAGCACAGACGGCATGACAGCCGATTGGTATCAGATGCCTTATGATGTACTTGCAAAAATGTCAAATAGAATTATCAATGAAGTAAGAGGAATTAATCGTGTGACATACGATATTTCTTCAAAACCACCGGCAACAATCGAATGGGAATAAAAACTAAAGTCATTGTCATGAAAAGGCAATGGCTTTTTTTTAACTGACAAATACGAGGACATTTCTTGTGACAATATCTACTTTAGCAGTAACAAAAGCATCGGGAGAATTAGCGGTATTTTCCGAACAGAAGTTATGTGAATCACTGCGTCGTTCGGGTGCCAATACAGAACAAATACAGCATGTCATTCAAGAATTAAAACCCTTATTATATGAGGGAATTTCTACAAAAAAGATTTTCCGTTATGCTTTTCGATTATTAAAAAAGAAATCGCGCCCATCTGCTGCAAAATATCACTTGAAAAAAGCAATTATGGAATTAGGTCCTTCCGGTTATCCTTTTGAAATATTTGTCGGAGAAATTTTGCGCCACCGAGGATTTTCGGTAAAAATAGGGCAAATTGTTCAAGGGCATTGTGTGGAACATGAAGTTGACATTGTGGGTCAAAAAGACAGTGTAAAAATTATGGTAGAATGTAAGTATCATAATTTTCCGGGTATTGTTTCTGATATTAAAATTCCGCTGTATATTCATTCCCGTTTCAACGATGTGGTGAGCAGTTGGCGAATAAAAGACAATAATCCCGATATGTCATATCAGGGCTGGATTGTGACCAATACTCGTTTTTCCGGTGCCGCTATCACGTATGGTGCTTGTGCCGGTTTGATATTGTTAGCTTGGGATTATCCCGCAGAAAATGGCTTGAAAGATTGGATTGATCGTTTGGGACTGTATCCGATTACATGTCTGACATCGCTCAGCACAGTAGAAAAAAAGTATCTTTTGGAACAGAAAATTGTTCTCTGCAGCCAACTGAGAGATAATCCTTCGCTCTTAGATACCTTAGGAGCATCTACAGGGCATCTGCATACAATTCTTCGTGAAGTCGAGAGTTTGTGTATGCCCTCGCGATTGTAATGCCCAACGTTAAGACTATACAACAATGCGCTTCGGCTTCAATAATCATCATGGAGAAAGTGCTTATACTAAGCCCCAAGAGTTTGTTACTCCAATAACATGGAGCGAATGAGCTGCATCCAAGTCCTGACATGATGATTGCCGGTTTTTACTGCTATGTCATAATGGTGAAAAATGAACAATCATTCTTCATTGTAACAACCATGTTTTGCACAAAACATTAGTAATCCGATATACTAATCGAATTATCACCCTACCCTTGTTTATGCTATCGCCCTACATTGCATGAAACCACTCTTAATTTTTTTTCATTGTTTGTTGAGAAAACTTTCATATTTTGGAAACATAAAAATGATGTAATACAGTTTTTTATAGTATTACAGATTGGATTTTGCTTAGGTATAGTGCTTTCTACTGTTGAATTTTGGATTAGAAGGTACAAGATTAATTGCTTTCGATTGGTTTCTTTAATTAACTTATTTATATAGTTTTACTAAGGTTTTCGCTCT
>JAFLBY010000272.1 GCA_017302855.1 Candidatus Kapaibacterium sp. | reverse complement strand
AACAAAGGAAGGGCTGAACTATGTGTCTGAACAATGTAAGGGCAGACCTACGTGTCTGAACAATGTAAGGGATGACCTACGTGTCTGAACAATGTAAGGGATGACCGGTGTATCTACCAAAAAAAAGAAAAAATGAACCAATACAATCCACATATCCATCATCGCAAATCAATCCGCCTGAAAGGATACGATTATTCGCAGGCAGGGTTATATTTTATTACCATTTGCGTGCAAAACCGTGAATGTTTGTTTGGGGAAATAATAAATGGCGAAATGAATTTGAATGATGCGGGGATGATGGTTGAAACCGAATGGTTAAAATTACCCGAACGATTTAAAAACATTACATTACACGAATTTGTGGTCATGCCCAATCATTTTCACGCCATTTTGGAAATCGTAGGGGCGACCCTTGTGGTCGCCCAAAATGAAACCAACAACGATGTTGACCAAAACAACGGTGCAACGCAAACACAAATAGGGCAACCACAAGGGATTGCCCCTACGGATACCACAACGGAAATTGCCACGGATATAAAAAACAAAACCATTGGTGATATGGTTGGGGCATTTCAATCTATTGTTACCGTGCGATACATCCGTGGGGTGAAATATTTGGGATGGCAACCATTCAACGGCAAATTGTGGCAACGCAATTATTACGAACGTATTATTCGCAATCAACAATCTTATCAAACCATTTCGGAATATATTAAAAATAATCCCGCAAAATGGAATGGTGATAAATTTTATACATTATGACATACGAATACTCAGAAGACACTCTCATAGAACAAACAGCCATTGATTTGTTTTTCCATCAATTGGGTTGGGACACAATCGTAGCATTCAATAAAGAGAGCTTTGGCGAAGGCAGTACTTTAGGCAGACTGAACAAAAAAGAAGTCGTGCTGAAAAGGATATTCTTGGAAAAAATCAAACAATTTAACCCCGATTTGCCTGAGCAAGCATATAATCAAGCGTATGAAAAACTCATTGAAGAAAATATCACCAAATCATTAGCAGAAATCAATCATGAGAAATATCAATTATTACGCAATGGTATTCCCGTTGTTCTTCCTGCTTCTTCTGACAGGAGAGCCGACGGGAGTGAGGTCAAAACGCTCAAGGTTTTTGATTTTGAGAATGTCGAAAATAATAATTTCTTAGCTGTTCAGCAATTGTGGATTCAAGGCAAAAGTAACCGAGAACGCAGACCAGATATTATTGGTTTTGTCAATGGTATTCCCCTGCTTTTCATTGAACTGAAAGCAGCTCATCGTAAATTAGAAAATGCCTACAATGATAATTTTACCGATTATAAAGATGTTATCCCTACACTCTTTCATTACAATGCTTTTGTACTTTTGAGCAATGGTATTGAAAGCCGCATTGGTAGCGTCACAGGCAAATATCAGCATTTTCATGAATGGAAACGCATTACGGAAGAAGATAAAGGCATTGTTGCATTAGATCGGATTATTGTCGGGGTCTGTGAGAAAAAACGCTTTTTGGATTTATTTGAAAACTTTATTCTATTTGATAGTTCATTAGGCAAAGTAGTAAAACTCATTGCCCGTAACCATCAATTTATTGGTGTGAACAAAGCTATAGAAAATATCAAGCACAAAGAAGAACTGTATAAACTTGGTAAAATCAGTTTAGAAGAAAAACAAAAACTCGGCGTATTTTGGCATACGCAAGGAAGTGGAAAATCCTATTCTATGGTGTTCTTTTGTCAAAAAATTCATCGCACATTTACTGGCAGTTATACTTTTCTTATTGTAACAGACCGTAATGAATTAGATACGCAGATTTACGGTACCTTTAGCGGTGTCGGAGCGGTACCGCAGGTAAAAGCAGGCGCGAAGGATTCATTAAAAGCCAATAGCAGCCACCATTTGAAAACATTATTGCGTTCGGAGCATCGCTATCTTTTTACGCTTATCCACAAATTCAATTTTGACGAAGAAATCACCAAACGTGACAATATTATCGTCATATCGGATGAGGCGCACAGAACACAAGGCGGAAATTTAGCAATGAATTTGCGAAATGCCTTACCTCATGCCTCCTTTATTGGTTTTACCGGCACACCACTGTTTAAAGACGATGAAATTACGAAGCGCATCTTTGGCGATTATGTTTCTCGTTATGATTTCAAGCGCAGTGTTGATGATGGAGCAACCGTTCCTTTATATTATGAAAACAGAGGCGAACATTTGGATTTGAAAAATCCGCAAATTAATGAGCAAATCAGGGCTGTGATTGATGCCGAAAGTGAAGATTTAGATAGCGATCAACGTAATAAGGTAGAACAACTTTTTGCAAGAGAATATCCGATACTTACTGCAAAAAAGAGACTTAATGCCATTGCAAAAGATGTCGTATGGCACTTTTTGAACAGAGGATACAAAGGGAAAGCAATGTTTGTTGCATTCGATAAACTTGTGGCAGTAACGATGTATGATCGCATCGTGCATCATTGGAAAGAAACCGTCGAACAATTAGAGAAAGATATTACCAAAGGGAAATACGGTGACCAAGAATTATTGGAGAAAAACCGTGAATTGCAATGGCTAAAAGAAACAGAAATCTGTGTGGTGGTGAGTTCGGAACAAAATGAAATTCAAAAATTTAAAAAATGGGATTTGGACATAGAGCCACACCGTGAGAAAATGAACACTCAAGACCTTGAGACAAGGTTCAAAGATGAAGATGACCCTTTTCGTTTGGTTATTGTGTGTGCAATGTGGATTACAGGATTTGATGTCCCCACCCTTTCCACATTATATTTAGACAAACCTTTAAAAGCACATACATTAATGCAAGCCATAGCGCGAGCCAATCGCATCAGTGAAGGAAAGAACAATGGCTTGATTGTGGATTATATTGAAACATATACTGCTCTTTTGGACGCTCTGGCAATATATGGTTCCGGCGGAGACAATGGCGGCGGCGGTGGAGATAAGCCGGAAACACCCGTGAAACCCAAGCAAGAACTTATACGACAATTAGAAGAAGCATTAGAAGCAACAGAACTATTTTTGCGTGACGAAGCAGGTTTCGATCTGCAAGAATTAATCAAATCTGAGGGCTTACGGAAATTAGCAGCAATAGAAAAAGCCGTTAATGCTATTTATACTAATGATGAAACCAAACGCAAATTTCAGGTATTGGCAAGAGAGGTTTTCAAGAAATACAAAGCCCTTCAACCCGATAAAGTATTAAACAGCTATGCACCACAGAAAAATGCAATTAATGTCTTGTACTCAGCCATTGAAAATAACATTGAAACTGCTGATGTTTCTGAAATAATGCGTAAAATTCAAAATGTGGTAGATGAATCCATTGAGAATATCATTGCTGAACCACATCTCAATGAGGGTAATATCATTGACCTTAGCGGGCTAAATTTTGAAATGCTCGAAAAGTACTTTTTGAAAG
>JAFLBY010000271.1 GCA_017302855.1 Candidatus Kapaibacterium sp. | reverse complement strand
GGAAGTAATGGTAGAAATGGCTGAATCACCAATTGTCAGCGAAGAAGTCACTGTGCGCCCCGCTTATTTTTCTCAAGATATTAACCAAGTATCGAATACATTGCAATTCAGTAATGAAGAAATACGGAGAGCTCCGGGCTCTTTTGGTGATATAAGCCGTATTGTGGGCGGTATGCCAAGCACTGCAAAGGTGGATGACCAATCAAATGCTTTAATTGTGCGTGGCGGCAGCCCAATAGAAAACGGTTTTTATGTTGATAATATTGAAATTACGAATATTAACCATTTTCCTTCACAAGGAACTTCGGCGGGAAGCACAAGTATTATTCCTGTTGATTTATTACAAAGTGTAGATTTTAGTGCCGGTGGATTTTCAGCTGCGTATGGTGATAAATTATCGTCTATAATGAATATTCAATTGCGAAAAGGAAACACGGAAGAAACCGATTTACAATTTGATTTCAATGTCATGGGTTTTGGCGGAATTATTGACGGTCCATTTGCAGCCGGAAAAGGAACATATATTTTTGCTGCGCGGCGATCATATTTAGATCTTCTTGCTGAAGCTGCCGGTATTAATTTATTGCCGACTTTTGGTGATGCACAAATAAAAATAACCTATGATATTGACAATAAACACTCTTTATCATTATTGGGAATCTTTTCTGATGACCATATAAGCTCAGATTCTGCCAATGCACGTGAAAATAAACAAACCGCTTATGGCAGCGACGATATTTACGATGGTACTATTGGTATTAATTGGCGGTATTTATGGGGAGAAAATGCTTATACTCAGACATCCATTGCTTATACTCGCACAAATTTTGACAATCATTACAGGGATAATTTTACAGGTAATGACATATTGCGAAAACAGTCAATAGAACAATATATTCGACTACGATCCATTAGTACAATCGTTTTCTCTCCGTTCATTTCTTTAGAGTATGGCGTTGAAGCAAAATATATACATGCTGATAATAGTATTCGATTTGGATTGCAAAATAATGCTGTTGGTGATTCTGTTGGGTTATTTACTCTTCAAGGCAAAAAAGATGCAAGCCGCGGCGGACTTTTTACCACATTAACATATACGCCATTCTCTGTATTAAAAATTGCTGCGGGAATGCGCATGGAATATGCTACGATTTCGGAAACTATCACGTATTCGCCTAAAATAAGTGTTGTATATTCGCTTAGTGATTATAGTGTAATAACCGCAAATGCCGGTATATATTATCAAGGAATTCCATTATTAATGGCGGCTCAGAATCCGAATCTGATAACACCAAAAGATATGCAGGCAATACACTATGTTCTGGGTTTTCAACAGATACTCTCTGCCGACACACGATTATTGATGGAAATATATGGAAAAGAATATAAGGGTTTTCCCATTGACCCGAATGAGCCCGGATTATTTGCCGTGGATGAGCCTTATGATCGCATAGGGTTTTACACATATCATCCGGCTCTTATTATGAATGGTAAAGCACGCTCCTATGGTGCTGAAATTTCCGTACAAAAGAAGTTGTCGGATAATTTTTATGGTATTAGCGGTTTGTCATGGTTTCGTTCGGAATATGCAGGCTATGACGGAGTGTGGCGTCATCGAGTTTTTGATAATCAGATAGTGTTCAGCATCGAAGGCGGCATTACACTCAGTAAGGACTGGGAGATAAGCACTCGTTGGATTTATGCCGGCGGCAGACCATATACGCCATTTAATACAGAACTTTCACGACAAACAGGCATCGGTATTTTGGACGACAATCGCATCAACTCTTCGCGTTTTCCGGCATACCATTCTTTAAATATTCGTGCAGATAAACGATTCTTTTTTGAAAAAAGCACCTTGATTGCTTATATCAGTATTTGGAATGTCTATAATCGTAATAATGCACAGGCGATAATTTGGAATCAATTCGATATGCGTCCCGAAACAGTAAGCCAATTTGGACTATTACCCGTTTTTGGACTTGAATGGGAATTGTAACACCATAAGCACCAAGAAGGCAATAGCGCGAACATGATTGTATATGAGCTCCGAACGAGTATAAAGGAACAAATCACTAAAGCAATGTATCACAAATACTTATCCGCCTGTTTACCGTTAAAGTGAAAAGTAAATTCTATCTTTATTTGGATTTGGTCTAAATAAGCGTTAATTTTGTCATAGACTTTTTCTCATTCTTTTTCATAAGCTATGACACGTTCTTTATCAGCTCCTTTTTATGCAGCACTTTGCTTTGCTTTGTGTTGTATCCTGCAATCATGTTCCGAAGAGAGTACGCAACCAACCGACACTTCAAAAGTAATTCAACAAGCGGTGGTGCAACACTATGGTAATATTGTACTTGCATCATACAGTGATGCTCTGGCATCAGCGCAAGACATGAAAATTGCCATAGCAAATTTTACGCAATCACCGAACGAAGCATCATTCATGCAAGCAAAAAAAGCATGGTTGGAAGCAAGGAACTGGTACGGACAAACGGAAGTATTTCGTTTCTATGGCGGTCCCATTGACGATGAGAATGGTCCCGAAGGGCTATTAAATGCATGGCCTCTCGATGAAAGTTATATTGATTATGTGGTTGGCAATCCCGAAGCGGGTGTCATCAATAACACAAAAGATTATCCCATAATAAATGAAGCACTTATTGAGCAGCTGAACGAACAAGGGGGAGAAACGAATATATCTGCCGGATATCATGCTATCGAGTTTTTACTGTGGGGACAAGATATTACCTCTCCAAGTCAAAAATTGCCCGGACAAAGACCTTTGACGGATTTTACAACCGAAAAAAATGCTCAGCGCAGAAAAGAATATCTCAATATTGTTGCCGATATGATAATAGGTCATCTTAGTGAACTTGTTGCACAATGGAGCAATAATTCCAATAATTATCGTACAAAATTTCTTAACCAAAATACTGACAGCTCTTTAACCTCAATTTTACAGGGAATGTCATCACTCACAGGTGGTGAATTATCCGGTGAACGTATGACAGTTGCGCTTGGCAAAGGTGAGCAAGAAGACGAACATTCATGCTTCAGCGATAATACCCACAATGATATTATTATGAACCAAAAAGGTATAGAAAATATATGGCTTGGTGTATATAAAAGACGTGATGGCTCTTTGGTAACAGGAAAGGGAATATATAGCCTGATAGAGCAAAAAAATGCAGTAATTGCACAAGAAGTACAAGATTATTTTAACAAATCAAATGAAAAAATTTCTCAAATTCAGGTACCATTTGATTATGAAATAAGTCAAGGAAATAGTGCCGGCAATCAAAGAGTGGCTCAAGCAATTACAGCACTGCAAAAACAAGCGTTTGGTATTGTTAAAGTTGCAGAGACGCTCAATATTCGCCTTAATTTAGAATAATTTTATTGTTTTTACCATCTGAAATATTATGTGTGTTTCAAAAATCCTTCATTATTCGGAGCATGGTTGCGTTTCTGTTTGCAGTGAA
>JAFLBY010000270.1 GCA_017302855.1 Candidatus Kapaibacterium sp. | reverse complement strand
GCATCGTAAGGAATGCCGTGGCGAGAATTTTAATGCTTGGGTTTATACTATTGCACGAAGGGTTTGCTACAATGCAATTCGTTCGCGGAAATCACATGATGAGTTTAATGAAGAACTTCATCTCTATCAAAAACAGCAGATTTCTGATTTTGGTATCCAAAAAGTAATACAGGATGCTTTGGCTCAGTTGCCATACGTTTTGAAAGAAGCACTGATACTGCGTGAATATGAAGGATATTCGTATCAAGAAATTGCTGATATAATTGGTAGTGACTTATCGTTGGCAAAAGTTCGTGTTCACAGAGCCAGATTGTTGCTGCGTAAGATATTAGCCCCTGTGATGGAGGAACAATACGATGTTTGATATCCTTGTCTCAAAGTATCTTGATGGTTCACTTTCAGCTGATGAAGACCGTACCTTGCGTACAATTCTTTCCGAAAATCCAATAGCAAAAGAGCAGTTCAATATGGCGGTTTCTTTACATATTGCTATGAAAGATGAACCGGAAATAGATATAGATGATAAAGTTCTTCTTGCTACGGAGAATGCCATTTTTTCTTCTTTACGATTAGAGTCCCCCAAGTCTCAACCGGTCACAAGTCACTCGCTTATAAAGACTAAACATCGCAAAACTTATGCGCCGCGTATCGCTGCTTTTTTTGTTGTGTTTATTGCAGTGATAAGTTCTATCGCTGAGTTGAAATTACCATTCAGTGCGAGTTCTTACTTTGCCCAAATTGAAAATGAAACAAGCTCTATAGTGGCAACTTCCTCGCAAACAAAAAATGTTGCAGAAACGAAGAACAACAGTTCTCAAAAAAATACTGTTAGATTATATTCAACTGAACAAAGCGTTGAACAAGCTCAATCTTCAGATTTGTCGGAAGGGGATTTGAACATTGCTGCTGCTGACAAGACGAATGGCATTGAAATTCCGGATATAAATCAAGAAATTTTTGTACCCTTTTCTGTCGCTATGACAAATTTGACAATGAATCCAAGGTTAGAGTCTTCACAAGAAAAAACTCTCACTTCATCGAATGTTTATGAACCAAACATTCAAGGGAACATAGAAATACGGGGTGAAAGCCATAATGATGACGTTCAAGAAACAAATGCACAACGCCCTCATAGTTCCGAAATTGCAGGCATAGTCAAGAATCAATATGATGTTTCTGATCATACGAAGGGTGCTGAACAAACCGTGCTTCATTCAAATGAACATAAATCATCCGTTCATATTCGATCATTCCTCAATAATGGTTTTGTGTACGGCAATAAGAGTTCTGTCAATGCAAGTTCATTTTCGCAGAGTATTGGCTATGATGTCAAACAAGGTACTAAAGTTGGTTTAGAGATGGGACAAGTAGGATTTACGTATGCTTACCAATCTGCTTCTAATCAATTGATTTCTCAAGATATAGTGACTCAAAAGGAATATCCCTACGGCAGAAATATGTCTTTACTCGGGAAAGAAGACAATAACAATTCTTTACCAATTGACAATGATACTCAAGAAAACTCAATTAGCGATAACACTGTTTCCTTGTATTGGGGTGGGGCATTTATAGAACAAGCTCTTCTTAACACGCAAGATTTTGCAATAAATGTAGCCGGTGGAATTGGTGCTGCCGGTAGCGGACCTCTTGTGTTTGCCCGTTCTTATGCTGAGTATAAGGTGAATTCCACCATATCATTGAGCATTGGAGCAGAAGGTAAAACTTTCTCCGTACGTGAAGGTCGTCAGTCCGGCAAATCGTTACAAACAAATGTCATGATTGCATTAGCTTATGGCTTGCAAGTTAAGCTTTAACAGAAAAACTTACCAAAATATTTGGTCGTAAAGTTTAGACTTGATATTTTTGAAAAATAATTCATAATTACTTTTTCAATAGTCAAGTGGAGCTGACGAATGAACAGAGTCTATACTCTTCTCGGAGGGGCTGTTTGCCTCTTCGCTACGGCGATGAATGCGCCTGCACAAAAGAACGTTGTCCTAACAACCCCCAAGCACTCGATTCCTTCACATCAAACCAGAGTTGAAGAAAGTGTTGCGAGTTCTAAATTAAGAATTGGTGTACCAACAAAAAAGGCGACTACCAATTCTGTACTGAGTCCTGCTGAAGCGCCCAAAGGTCTAAAATTGGGCTATACTTATTATGATTTTCAAACCAATGCATGTATGCCGGAACGAGTAGTCGTTTCTAATGAGCCGGGTTCCGAGAACGTATATGCCCAAATGTTTTGGATGGCATCAAAAGACAGCACACGCGGAGAATTTACTGCGGGTGCGCCCGGTGCTTCCGGTTTTAATGATTCACGTGGTGCTCATTATGCGATTGTAGATATCACCGATAAAGCAAATCCACAAAATGTCAGTGAATCATGGGATAAAATTCCAACTGAAAATGGATTAAGAAGGGGATGGCCCAATATTGTTCAGTTCAAAGATGGAAGTATCGGTACGTCTTCCCACACTCCTATGGAATTTGCTTATGCTACCAGTTTTGGTTCACCACCAAATAGAAAAATTGAGGTTGCTCCCGGTGAAACATTATGGGGAAGAATCGCTGTTGATGGGAAGGATTATGTACACATGATTTATACATATCAAGTTGCTGCCGGTTCTAATTCATCGTTGTTTTATCGTCGTTCTACGGATAAAGGACGTAGTTGGGGCGAAGAAATATTGCTCAGTGATGACGGTCAGTTACAAGGCGGAGATGTGTATGCAATTGCAGCCAATGGAGATAATGTTGTTGCAGCTTATGGAACACGCGGATTGCAAGTTGCTTATAAAAAATCAACAGATAATGGTGAATCATGGTCTGAACAGCCATTGGCAGTAATGAATCCACAATTTACCGATGGCAGAGTTGAAAATGATCCTCTTGGTGGGAATGATGTAAAGGTCTATACCGATACGCTGCTTTCTTGTGGAAATCATATTGACGTTATACTTGATAATGATGGCAAAGCGCATTTTGTGTTTAATGAAATGATTGCCTATGTAATCCGCGACGGAGCACGCGATGGCGATTCTGTTGTCATCACCGGTGGAACTATTTATGATATTGATGATGTTCAAGCCTATGCCGGCAGAAAATTAGGTTTTTGGTATTGGGAAGAAGGCGCTGATACACGTTACAGAATTTGTCAGCCACCCGTGGCTATGGTGCCGGATGAAACTGATATTGTCAGCCGTCGGAGATATTCCGGTTTAGTTCGTTATCCGCAATTAGGTTTAGGTAAAGACAATACTTTGTATTTAACATACAACTCGGTGATTGAAGGTGATGTCGTAGATGTTGCCGTTGACACCAATACTACTCGTGACGGTATTCCGGACCAAACGATTAAAGGATATTATGGACACATTTATGTGACACATAAGCCGGGAGGTTCCACACAATGGTCTATGCCCGTAAATATCACACCGAATGGTAATGATTGCCTTTTCCCGTCTATGTTTAACAGTGTTGATGGTAATATGTTCATTGC
>JAFLBY010000027.1 GCA_017302855.1 Candidatus Kapaibacterium sp. | reverse complement strand
CTGCTGAGCTGATGGTACTGCTCCCGTCGGGGAGTGGGAGAGTAAGTCGCTGCCGGGTTTTTCTTGCAAAAGCCGTACAAAACTGTACGGCTTTTGCCGTTTATACCATAATCTAATGATATTTGTTCTACTGATGAAATCCGGTATTCTTCCTTTGAAGAGATATTATGCAGATAACAACAATGATTGATACAATCGTCTCTCATGAACAAAACGTTATTGATAATGCTTGATTGGGATTGAGCCACAAAAAAGATGAAAGATGCTTTACAAACTTTAAGAGATTAATACTATGTACACATATAAAATTCATTTACACAAAGAAGCCGAAGGTGGTTTTACTGTTTCTGTTCCTGTTTTACCCGGCTGTATAACTTATGGCAAAGATATTGATGAAGCTATCGCTATGGCGAAAGAAGCTATTGAATTGTACATTGAAGAATTACAAGAAAGAGGCGAAGCTATACCCGATAACAGCAATACCCTAGAATACTCCTTAAACCTTGAATCAGTATGAACTTAAGTTCAAAACGATTGATTAAATTTTTGGAAGATAATGGATTTGTTTTTAAGCGTTCCAAAGGCTCACATCAACTCTATCATAATCCTGCTACCAATAAAACGGTTATTGTCCCTGTTCACGGTGGTAAGAATATGAAAAAAGGCACTTTCTTTGCTGTCATTAAACAAGCAGGACTTGATAAAAATGATTTAGACTAAATAATGCTCCTATAACAAATGTCGGCATTTTCCCATCGGGATCTTTTGCGACAATGGGATTATTTGCTGAGTAATGATAAACATTCCACGGTCTTTGCTCTTCCCACAGCGGATCAACGCTTAGAAATCTGCCTGTCTCTGCTTCATATTTGCGAACACCGAAGTCACCGAGATTTTTCGTAAGAGAATTATAAGTATTAGCTTTTTTATTGAGTCATGATATTTCTCAATGTGCAGTTTTTCTTCTTGCCTTCAACTTTGCCTTTAAATCATTACTTAGTTCTTTAATCTCTTCATCGTTGAATATACTAAAAGCACCTTTTTTAATTCTATTTTTTAACATTCGTAGATAAGTCGAACATTCGTCAAGTTCATCCAATTTTAAACAATAAGCAGACATTTTATATAAACAATCTGCCTGTAAGCCTTTTGCCCAATCTTCTCCTTCACCACAATCTATTTCACCAATTACATTAGCAGGTCTATCTAATAAAAAATCCCAAATATTAAATGCCTGATTTATAAATCCCAGATTTTCTAAAATAAGTGAATGTATCCATAAATTTAACGGCTCAATATGATCTAAAGCGATTGCTTTTGAAGAAAAAGTAAATGCTTTATCAAAATGCTTCATTTCCCAGAGTATATATGCTATCTGACCTTGTATATAGGTGCTATTCGGGTTTTCCTCTAGCCATTTAAGAAGAACATTTTTTGCTTCAACCCATGATTTTTTATCTAAATATTTTTTATAGAGTATTTCATAATTTGTCATAGATACACCATCATTTCTTTTTATTCGGATTCTGTTGCCAACCATCTTTAGTTCTCTTTTTGTCATTATATACCTTTCGTTTTGCTGCTTGCCCTTTCTCATGCGTCCCTTTTGTGCTGCCTCGTGCATTGTTTTTATGTTGTTTGTTGTTCTTTTCAAATTCTTGAATAGCTTTTCTCCGAACTTCTCGTGAGGTTTCTCTAACACGTATATTTTTCCCTTCTGCAATCTGAACCTGACTTTGCGCATCACTTGTATTTCTTGCCTCTTCTTGTTGTGGTGTTGATGCCCAAACAGTTCCGCCTCCTTTAATGACACCTTAAACGGCAGATCTGACTTTAGCACTACCCATGATCCTGATTTGGGATCTCCACCTGCTCCGTTGCGCATTGGGGATCTTTTGCGACAATGGGATTATTAGCCGAGTAATGATAGACATTCCAAGGTCTTTGCTCTTCCCACAGCGGATCAACACTTAGAAATCTGCCTGTCTCCGCTTCATATTTGCGAACCCCGAAGTCACCGAGATCACTTTCGCTGTCTTTCTCCTTGCTAATATACGAAAGTCGGTCGGAAGATAGCTGAACACTTTTTATCAATGATTCTAAGCATTATCGTTGAGATTAATATTAGAATCATACATATGAATGCTAAAAAATATTAGCAATTTTATTGTTTAGACTTTTCTCCCTTCATAGATTTTTCTCCTTTTTTAGATTGTTCACGCTTTGTGTTTACCATGCAAAGTGGGAAATTAGTACACATCCTTTGCAAAGCATCCAAGACTTCAGGATGTTGAACAAAGAGAGTAGAAAGTACCTTTATGTCATTGTTATGCTGTATAATATCTTCACTTAGCGAAGGCACAACTTCATATTCTAATGAAGAAATTAACTCCGCACTCAAAGTTTCAAGATTTAAAGCATCAGTAAAAAAAGGTATATCGTTGTAAGATTTTTTTAGACGTAAAATTAATTCTATATCTAAAGTATCATTTAATCTAAAATACAATGTTATGTGTGTAATACGAGTATGGGGAATTCCCCAATAATACGCTCTTGGTTGACAGCCGATCTGAGATAGTATAGTGCCTAACGGCATTTCATGGTTTTTAATTTCAAGAGATAAATTCTGCGTGCGTTCATAAAGAGAGTCACATTGTTCTTTTGCATGTAATTCATGAGTAATGACTATGTTTGTTGTACACAAAAGAAGAATAATAGTACATAAGTAATAGGTTTTTTTTATCAACGAGAATATTTCAATTGAAGTATTATTTTTTTTCATACGTACCTCCATTATTTTGAACATATATTGACATACCTGTATCATTTTGGTCTAAAATTTTGGCTACACCTTTTGATTTTAAATTAGTTGGAATATCTGCTATACTCAAATTTTTGGGTTTACCTCCTACAGCCATCATCCCTACTGAAAATTGAAAACCAAGATTTGTTACGGCTTGATCCTCGCCAACTTTTAATTGATTGTTAGCGAATGTTCTCGCTGCTTCAACATCATTTATCTCAACTGCAACTCGATTACCGTCTCCCGCTGTGACGAAATGAATAGCCCCCTGTTTGCCATAGAGTGCAAGTTTTAGAATGTCGTCCGCTGAGGCTGTCGTTGGTTGTCCATAGGTTGTATGATTATGTATAGAAACATCTACATCACTGACACTTATAGTAGCCTCACCTTCGTTTCCCCGAACTATGTCACTCATCTTTATACTACCGTCGGCTTGATTGACTCCCGTAGCTGCAAACTCAATTTTCTTTGTTTTGCTCTGCAAGTGTTTCTATTTGTGTCACAGTTTCTTGAACTTTTTGAGCTGCATTATTTACCTCTTCCTCTCCTAAACCTGAAGGATCTCTGAAAATCAGTGGATTATTCCCACAATAATGATATGGAGTTAGTTTTCTGTACTTCTCCCACAAAGGGTCGGTGCTTAGAAATCTGCCTGTCTCTGCTTCATATTTGCGAACCCCGAAGTCACCGAGATCACTTTCGCTGTCTTTTTCTTTACCAATATACGAAAGTCGGTCGGAAGATTACTAAAACTAACATTATCACAATGCTTCAAAATCACTTTTCATTCTATGCCGTACAATTGGATAAATGCATTACCGATGTATCTGTTGAAAACGTTGTGTTAATACTCAACATACCTTTTTTTGACTGAGCCACTTGCTCTATTGTTCTCCACATAGTCCATGATTGTACTTTATCGAGTGAATCTTCCGTAGTTTTGAAAAAAAACGTCGCATACATACTTAAAAAGATGTTGTCATGAGCAAAGAAGTTTTGAATTTCAATTCTTTAGTCTCGCTTGTAGAGCAAACTCATCTGCACTTTCAGCAGCAAGCGGTGAAAGCCGTGAATGTATCACTAACGATTCGCAATTATTTGATTGGATTTTACTTGGTAGAATTTGAGCAAAAGGGCGAAGACAGGGCGGCTTATGGCGAAAAATTACTTGATAATTTGGCATATAAACTTAGAATTAAAGGTCTTGTTTCAGCAGAACTCTCTCGTTGTCGTCAGTTCTATTATTGCTATCCGCATATTCTTGGGGCATTGACCCAAGAATATAAAAATATACTTCCTTCATACATTCTTGGGACATTGTCCCAAGAATCAAACACTCAAGATGAGTTAACAACCCCGTCAGTATCAACCCCACATTTGGCTAAATCTGACTTGTTTGTGCCGGCAGAAAAACTGCTCAACAAACTGTCTTACTCCCATTTGGTAGAATTGATAAAAATACAAGATAACCTTAAACGCACTTTTTACGAAATAGAATGTATCAAAGGAACATGGAGTGTCCGTGAATTGAAACGCCAAATCAACAGCCTCTATTTTGAGCGTATGGGCATGAGCAAAAAACCTGAACTACTGAGCCAATTAACGCAGCAGAAAATTGTACCGCAAACACCCCATGAAATAGTAAAATCGGTGTATGCTTTTGAGTTTTTAGGATTGAATGCAAAAGATGCTGTGGAAGAGAGTGATGTAGAAACAGCATTGCTTGACCAATTGCAATATTTTATGATGGAAATGGGTCACGGATTTTGCTTAGAGGCAAGACAAAAGAAAATACTCATAGGCGATGAATATTTCTTTGTGGATTTGGTGTTTTACCATCGCATTCTCAAATGTCATGTATTGGTCGAACTCAAAGTTGAGGATTTTAATCATCACAATATTGGGCAGTTAAACACCTATATCAATTATTACAAAGCCGAAGTTATGCAACCCGATGATAACCCTACTGTTGGGATATTGTTAGTGACGCAAAAAAACAATGCCTTGGTAGAGTACGCCACGGCAGGAATGGACAATAATTTATTTGTGTCGAAATATTTATTGCAGCTTCCTAAGAAAGAAGAATTGGCGGCATTTATTCAAAAAGAATTACAAGCATGGAAATAGAAATAATGAAAAAAGATATTGGTATGAATTGGGAAATGGTGAAACTTGGTGATGTTTTAACTTGCGGTTTATGCTTTGTGATTTTTTCATAGCTTATTTCTACAATCCTTAATCTTTCATTGTTAGACGTTTAGTTTTTTTTTTAGCTCTTCAATGTCAATGTTGTAATTTGTAATGATTCGATTGTAAATGTTGATAATATCTTCAATGTAAAAGTCCTCAACGTGTTTTACTTTCAAAATTATTTCTGGTAATCTATCAGATGACCAATTTTTGTATTGACTTATGGATGGTAAATGCTCAGTCTCTGATTCTATAAGTAACATTAACTGTATATCCTCATTTCTCTCTTCTATGGTAAGAATATTTTCTAATATGTACCGCAGTGTACCAAGAAAATCACTTCTAGTGTCAATATAATCTTTAGCTGCCTTTGCTATCGTAGCTTTTGTGTTGTAAATATAGTAGTTTCTGTCGTCGATCATATTATTTTTTGGGTTGATAAGTTTGTGGTGTAATTTTTGTTTTCATCTCATACTTTATACCATCTTTTTCATACCAATGAGTTTCAATGATTTTACCATCCTTGGAGCTATATGTCGAACTTGACTTTTTTGTCCAGCTGCTAGCATCCCCACCATAAACTTTAACTAACCTCTCCTCATCATCAATTTTTCTTTTATGACCAGCACCTGCCATTGTTGTACCTGTTTCTTTTGTCTGTTGCTCACTAGCAAGTCTCTTGCCTAACTTTACTCCGTCTGCTACATTATTGCCTGATTTTGAATTATTCCTCGATTTAAGTAATCCTTTTCCTACAGAAACTTCACCGCCGGTAGCTAAACCGGATGCTATTGAAAGAGCCCCACCGCCAGTCAAAACAGTTGTTGTGACTATAGCCGCATTTTGCTGTGAATTGCGTTTTGCTTGCTCAACTTTTGCTTTATCACCTTGAGTGTCACGTGTTGGAGCAACAGCAACACTCGGCGAAGAAAGAAAATACGCAATTGCGACGACCGCTACAGCAATTAATGGAATTTTCCCATCGGGAACTTTTGCGACAATGGGATTATTCGCCGAGTAATGTTAGACATTCCACGGTCTTTGCTCTTCCCACAGCGGATCAACGCTTAGAAATCTGCCTGTCTCCGCTTCATATTTGCGAACACCGAAGTCACCGAGATCACTTTCGCTGTCTCTCTCTTTACCAATATACGAAAGTCGGTCGGAAGATGGTTAAACCAGCCCCCAAAAAGTATTATCGTTTTGTAAACCAAGTTTTAATTTTTTCCCAGATTTTTTTGAAAAGCAGAGTTAGTACTCTTGAAAATGAAACGGCAAGAACCGTTGAAATATGAATTATGTAGTCTTTCCAATTCGTCCAATCAATAAAAAAAATAAGTGTAAACACCGATATAATTACGCAAATTAACCAAAGTGTAATACCTATGTCGTCGAGAGAAAATTTTTGTGAATTTTTATATTTTGCATATATATCAATTGTCCATTCTTTAATAAACGTATATCCCAAGAACGATGTCATAATACACAAAAGACTTCCTGACAGAAGACCGGCAATTACTTTATCTCTTTGATGTTCTTCAAGTGTAGTAAAATAATATAAATAATAAAATACCAAGAGAGCTATGAAATATAGTAACCCCATTATAAACCAATTCGGTTTACTTTCTCTCGGAATACTTATTCCTATTGTATTATTTCTATGTTTTTTTTGCTTTGGCTTACGGCTTATGCTCTGTGATTTTTTCATTGTTTATTTATTCAATTGTGATTTTACAACTGCTGTACCTGCTTTCACATCCGCCGAGAGGACGACTCTTGTACATCCCAAATTGTCTTGGATGCGATAGCGTTTGTCGTGAGTATGCGTAATCTTAAAGAATATGACAACATTATTCTATCGCTAAAAATCAACTGAAAAATACTTATTTCCTGTCATACTGATACCGAACTAAAAAATAATTATTACTTTTGTCAGTTATATCAATTATTCTGAATTTGTTGTCATCTTTTGTTGAAGTATCTTGAAGAATGATAGGATTAAAGGTAAAGGTGTATTTTCCACCTTGCTTCATCGGTATTTCTGCATATCCAAAACAATTTGCTTGATAAAATTCTCCGCCTAAAGTGAAGTAAGCGAATGGACACATGTTGCTTTCAAAGTCAAGAAATAAAAAAGCTGCCTTAGTAATCTTGGTGGACGTATCGGTGTTCTGCTCTTGTGTTATTTTTTCTATCGTATTTCTTGTCCTAAAATTTGAACATGAAATTACACAAAAAAAAGAGAGTATCGTAAGAAAATATGACTTTTTCATGGTGTAAATATAATCATAAAAACTAAATTATTCTGAATATTTGTGAATATATAAATCAAAAACATAATATCATTAATATCGTACCCGTGAATCTTTTGTGTAGCGAACAATAAAATAATTTGCTTTGTTTTCGGTAATATCTAAGTATCTACGAAATCCGGGTGTTGCTGCGTTCCAACCATTAATAATAAACCCATCGGGGCTGGGTGGGTCAATGCAAACGAAGGTGTATTCTCCTCCTTTGGAAAGTTCCAATTCATAATAACCTAAAGGATTTGAGATACATGACTGTCCGCCAAAATAAAAATGTATATTCGGTTGAACATTGTTCTCATGATCAACAAATATAAAACATGCTTTTGTAACAGTGTCAATTACTTGTATATATGCCCCCATAGAAATTTTATCAACACTGTTTCGTGTTCTAAAATTCGAGCAGGAAATAATAGTAAAGCTCATGACAATGTATATCAGATTTAAATTTTTCATAAATTTAGTGTGTAAATTTATATATATTGTTTTACTCTTTTTCTCGCACCTGACCCGATTGCATATTCGGGCTAGAAAATGATTTGCAATTTTGAGTTTCAGGCAATCCACCCGGTGACGCATTGTTGATAATACTATTCACAAGACCAGCCGTTATATTTAAATTAGAAGTCACTTTAGATTTATCATCAGCCATAAGACCAGTTGCGCGGTGATCCAGACCAAACAAATGTCCGATTTCATGACCCACTGTACTTCTAGAATTGCTAGAGGATTTTTTAACATGTGCCTCTTGAAAACCTGTTGTATGATTATAGTAACTTACCCCCGTTCTTGTACCTGCTGGGTCCCTTCTTGAGTCAAAGATACTTCTATCATTGTCATCTCTAACGTCGAAAGTATTAACTCCACCAAGTACGTTTCTATTTTCCGGAATTTCCGTGACGAGAGTGATCTTAAAAATAACATCAAAGTGCTTTTCTTCACCATTGATGGTTGTGACAAACTCATATTTACCATTATTTGATTCCCATAATTGTTTACCTAATTCACCAGAATTTTTGGAAGCATCGTCATTGGCTACGACTATTATCATTGATACTGTTATCGTATTATCACCCATGACAACATTGTAATCTAAGCCAGTGGGTTCTCTAAGTATCAGTGGATTATTCCCGCAATAATGAAATGGAGTCTGACCTCTGTACTTCTCCCACAGCGGATCAACACTTAGAAATCTGCCTGTCTCCGCTTCATACTTGCGAATACCGAAGTCACCGAGATCACTTTCGCTGTCTTTCTCCTTCCCAATATACGAAAGTCGGTCGGAAGATAGTTAAACCAGCCCCAAAAAGTATTATCGTTTTGTAAACCAAGTTTTAACTTTCTCCCAGATTTTTTTGAAAATATGAGTTAGTACTCTCGAAAATGAGACAGCTGTAACCGTTGAAATATGAATTATATAGCTTCGCCAATTCGTCCAATCAACAAGAAAAATGAGATTAAACACTGATAAAAGTACACAAATTAACCAAAGTGAAATCCCTATATCATCAAGAGAAAATTTTTGTGAATTTTTATATTTTGCATATATATCAATTGCCCATTCTTTGAAAAAAGTATATCCAAAAATTGTTGAAATTATACACATAATACTTACTGCCAAAAAAGAAGAAGTTATGCGATTTCTGAGATAAGATTCTCCTTGTATTGGAGAATAAGATTTATAAAAAAGAAACAAAAACCCAACAAAAATAATTAATCCACCTATAAACCATTCCCATTTACTTTCTTTCGGGAGAAAGATTCGTTCTCTATTATTCTTATGTTTTTTTTGTTTTGGTTTACGGCTTATGCTCTGTGATTTTTTCATTGTTTATTTATTCAATTGTGATTTTACAACTGCTGTACCTGCTTTCACATCCGCCGAGTGGACGACTCTTGTACTTCCCAAATTGTTTTGGATGCGATAGCGTTTGTCGCCATTCGGTAAGAGTGAGAGAAAAGGCACATCACCCGCCCCGTGAATAAGATATTCGGAGGCAACCCAAAAGACTTCATTGGTATTGCCGCAATTTAAGGGCGTGAGGTTGGCTATTTGCCTTCCTTCATAGACCGCATGTTGTCTTTGGCGTTATCCACCCAATTATTTTTAGAGACATAAAATAGATGATTTTTTGTTGTAGTAGGTTAATCAATAGTAAGTAATAAAATTTTTACAACTTTTTTATTAACAAGTGAATATAAAAAAGAAATTTCTCCATATTTCCTTTGATATTTTGTTTTTTCTTCATCGCAATATCCATCAAAATAGTAAGAAATCGAGATTAAACCATTCTCGTTTTTATTGCCGATTAATGTAAAATGTACATCATTTATATTGTCCGGTAAACCAAGTTGCGAAATAATATGAGCAGTATTCTGTATTAGCTCTTTTCGTTGAATCGGACTTAGATGTCGAGACTCAGTTTTTTGAGATAAGAGCTGCTCATATAATCGAACAATCTCGATAGAATCATGATGTGATACATGAATTATCCTTTCATTTGAGTTCTCTGAGATTACTCTATCATAATAATTTTTTACTATATCGGCATCACTCTGTTTTCTCTCATTACACCAATTGGAATTGATTGATTTGTTCCATCGCTTGATAACAGTTTGTATATTGCTATCATCAGAAATGATATGGATTTTATTTTCGAAAACCGAGTACATAAAAGAAATCTTCCCAAATTTTCTATGAAGTTCTTTGGTCTCTTCATTGCAGTAACTATCATAATAATACTCCAATGAAATGTGTATGTTCGAATCTCCAGCTAATCGTACCCAATCTGGGGTAATTATGTCATCAGGTAAACCAAGTTGTAAAACAATCTGTAATGTATTATGTATTACTTCATTCCGTTGATAAGAACTTAACAATAATGCACTCATCTTTGTACGTAATAATTGGTCGTATAAAGTAACTATTGTCACAGAGTCATTATGTACGCTATTTATGGTATCCTTTATTGAGTTTGTGTTCTTTGAAAGCAGATTTTCATAATATTTTTTAATTATGTGGATATCACTCTGTTTTCTCTCATTACACCAATTGGGATTGATTGATTTGTTCCATCGCTTGATAACAGTTTGTATATTGCTATCATCAGCGAATATGATATATGAAGTCATGAACATCATACATAAAACTGTTTTTATAATTTTCTCATTTATCATAAAGTATATCCGCTCTCGAAAAACTTCATTACAGCACTATGGCTCATGTATCTTGTTTCGTAACATTTCAGTTCTTTCGTTTGAACTGTCTCAATCAGTACGAATGCACAAAAATACGTATTCTATATGACTATGATACGAAGTATTGGGGTGTGATGAGAGAGTCTAAATTCCTCCACCACTGCATAGTAAAGTATCTATTTGCTGAGTTACTTTAGAAACTCAATAAAGTTTTTGATTGAGTTATTCCTTATGTCAATGGAGTGACTGTCAGCATAAATTCTCTAACTTTGCTTTACTATGAATACAATGGTGTAAAAGAATGAAAAAGAAAGTACTCATTATAGGTGCCGGGTTTGCAGGTATTGGCGCAACGATACAAGCTATTGAACAAGGATGTGATGTTCTTGTTATTGAAGGTCGTCCCTATATCGGTGGGCGTGCCCGCTCCTTTATTGATAAGGACACGGGAGAGATTATTGATAATGGGCAGCATGTTATGATGGGTTGCTATGGTGCTGTGCTTCATATTCTCCGCCGCCTTGGAACGGAGCAATTATTGTATAGACAAAAGGCATTATCGGTTACTTTTTTTGACCAAAACGGAGAGGCAGATATTCTGGATGCCGGACATTTACCGGGGAAATTGGGTATTGCTGCGGGGATTCTGGGGCTGAAAAAGTTATCATGGCAATCACGTATGCAAGCATTAATGTTTGCTGTGCGTTTACGTTTGATGAAAAAACAGTCGGTGGGAGAAACATCTCTGGAATTTTTGCGCCGTATGAATCAAACCGAAGAGAGCATCCGGCGTTTATGGGAGCCGCTTATTCTTGCCACCTTAAATGCGCATCCTTCTACTGCGGATGCCACATTATTGATTGAGGTATTGCAACGTGCTTTTTTTGGCGGTCAGGAAGCATCGCAAATGCTTATACCGCGCAATGGTTTGTCAGAATTGTTAGCACCCTTTGTGCCCTATGTCCAATCTTATGGTGGTCAGGTGATGCTTTCCACTTCGGTTGAGTCCTTGAAGTATCATGCGGAGACATCCACAGTTTCTGTTATTGCGGAAGGCAAAGAATATCATGCAGATACCATTATCAGTTGTATTCCTTCATTTGCTCTTCAAAGGATAGCGTCGCCGTCATTGCTTGGAGAACATACATATTCTCTGCTCGGAGACATGGTTTTTTCGCCTATTGTGTCATTGTATTTGTGGTTCGATCGTGATTTTATGGGAGATATACGCTTTTGTGCATTATTGCAAACCGTGACACAATGGGTATTTAACCGTCGTCTATTGTGTGAATGTTCGGATGAATTACGGGAACAATACCCGGGACATATTGCGCTGACTATCAGTGCGGGCACTCAGATTGTCGGCGAGCAGGCAGAAAGTGTGGTTGCTTTATGTCTGGAGGAATTACGACGTTGTTTTCCGGGGGCATCTGATGCAACATTACTCTCATGGAAAGTGATTAAAGAAAAACAGGCAACTTTTTTAGCCATACCACCCATTGAGGCACGTCGCCCCGAACAGAAAACTCATGCGAAGAATTTTTTTCTTGCAGGAGATTGGACCAAAACGGGGTTGCCGGCAACATTGGAAGGAGCGGCGCAAAGCGGTATTGATGCGATTGTGTATGCCCATAAACAATGACGATGAGAAAGTGTTGCGTATACTTCAAACTGATTGTCACGTGATGGTCGTATTTTTGCACATTGATAAGCTCAAAAAAGTGGTATTGATTGGCACACTGCATCGTTGAACATCACATTTGTCAATGATGTATAACCTCACCATCACTTTCATCAGAGTATAATTCGGCATGAAAACTGCAATGTGCCGAGACAGTCGGTGATTAGAAAGGGCATTGAACGATTAAGTATAAGCGATTTATTGTGTTGTACTTCATCGGATGTCTTTTGGTTTGTATGCTTGGACTTATGCAAAGAGTCATCATTCGATTGCTTCTTTCCACAGTACGTGGAAAGGGTAACGATGCAAGAGCAGATAATCGCGCCATACACACTATGGCACACAAATAGTGGTCACAGCGACGACAAAACAGAACAATCCCATTATTCATAGATAAAACAAATACGTGTATCTCTCGAAAATAGAAATCGCGGGCTTCAAATCTTTTGCCCTCAAAACATCTCTTAACCTTACCGAAGGGCTGATAGCGGTCGTTGGTCCGAATGGTTGCGGAAAAACGAATATTGTTGATGCCGTTCGTTGGGCTTTAGGAGAGCAGAAAACCTCCGTTTTACGTTCTGACAGCATGGAAAATGTCATTTTTAATGGCTCGAAGATGCGTAAACCCCTCGGCATGGCAGAAGTATCGCTCACCATCCAAAACAATAAACATATTTTGCCTTTGGAATACAATGAAGTCACCATAACTCGGCGATTATTTCGCAATGGTGAAAGTCAGTATTTATTGAATAAAACGCAATGTCGTTTGAGGGATATTGTTGATTTGTTTATGGATACGGGCATGGGTGCCAATGCCTATTCCGTGATTGAGTTAAAAATGGTGGAGCAAATCTTGAGCGATCGCGCCAATGATAGGCGCACTTTGTTTGAAGAAGCTGCGGGGATAACCAAGTATAAATCACGCCGTAAAGAAGCCTTGCGTAAACTTGATGCCGTGCAGCAAGATTTGTCACGCGTGAATGATATTGTTGTTGAAGTGCAAAAAGTGGTGGCATCGCTTGGCAGACAAGCCGACAAAGCTCGATTGTACAATGAAGTTTCTCAAAAATTGCAGATTGTGGATTTGGGGCTTTTGCGCTATGATTATGCGCAAGCATCTTCCGGCATAGAAAGTATTCGTAAAGAATTTAGTGAGTATTCTGCGCAACGCGATGAATTGCATAAACAATTGGAGCAAGCCGAGCAAACATTGGCTGAATTGGAAGGCGAGCAAGAAACAGCCAATTATGAATTATTGCAAATCACTGAACAAGAAAGCGGTTATGCACGCACCCAAGCACAGTTGCAACAGAATCTTGCCGTTGCCCAAGAGCGACAATCATCACTTATACGTTCCCAAGAGCGTTTAAGCCGAGAGCAAGAAGAATCCCAGCGTTCTCATTCAACACTTGTGGATGCTTTGTCAAGAACTTCCGAGCGTTTTGAAATAGTAAAGCAATCTTTGTCAGAAGCGGAAGAGTCCTTTACCGTAAAGCGCAGTGAACGCGATACCCATTTTACTGCCGTACAGCAATTACGCAATGATGTGCGTGCCGCCGACCATGAACGCGAGCAGGCAACTCGTCGCTATTCTGACCAAAAGGTGAGACAAGAACGTACAGCCGAACGTATTGCGGGTTTACAAAGACGCATCACCGAACTCTCTCACGAATCGCGCCAAACCGAGCAATCCTTAGAGCAAATCAGCCAACAACTCCACTCCCAAGAAGAGCGTTTGTCGGGATATGAGGCAGCGGTAAAAGAAGCCGAACAATCGCGCACGCAAGCACAGCATACGCAGCAAGAGTTGCGTCATCGTATTGAAGAAAAAAATACACTACTGGCTGATAAACGCAATGCACTCACGCATAAAAAAGCCACTCTCGACTTTTTGACAGGACTTGTGGATACTTCGGAAAGTTCACGTTTTTTGATGAGTACCGGCGATTGGAAGCCCACTGCCGAAAAAGCAGTACTTGCTGAACTTGTCGGTGCTGATGATGATGTACGCATAGCCCTTGAAGCTGCTTTAGGTGAGTACGGACGTTGTTTTGTTGTCAATACGCGCCAAGAAGCCGAACAAGCAATTCAGCTATTGGGAGCAAAAGAAAAAGGGAAAGCGCAATTTCTTTGTCGCGATTTAATTCGTGATATACCGGCTCCGGCGGCTTTGCACAATAATGACGATATAGTAGGATGGGCAAGCGAAATTGTTCGTACCGATGATGAATTACGCAAAGGTTTACGGGCTTTATTCGGTAAAACAGCTATTGTGCGTACTGCTGACATTGCTTACTCTCTTGTTCAATCCGGTACTGCGGATGTTGCTATTACCGTTCGCGGCGAAGTATATCATGCTGCGGGAACGGTGCGCGGTGGGTCTGTTGCAAAAACCGAAGGTATGGCGGTCGGTAAAAAAGAACAAATCCATAATTTATCGGCGGCGATTGAAGAACTCAATAATGAAAGTGCCGCATTACAAAAAGAACTTACCGATATTCGTGCTGAATTGCAACGTATTGATATACGAGTCTATGACGATGCTGTCAGAAAAGCTTCAAATGAAAAAAATAGTTTTGAACAATCCTTAGTGTCATTGCGTATGCGCAAAGAAGGGTTGGAAAGTGCCCGCCAAAAACAATATAGCGTTGCGGAAGGTTTAGAAAAAGAAATTGAGCAACAACAGATTGAAATTCAGACAGCAGAAAAACATTGTGAGCAGGCACTGGTCGAAATTGAACAAACTTCTCAAATCAAGAATACACTTTCCGACACATTGCGTGGTCATGAAGCGGAACTTGCCGTTGCCGAACAAAAAGTGCGCGAAGCAGAATTGCGGGCTGTGCAATTACGTGCTGAAGAAAAATCCTTGCTTGCCGATTTACAGCGTTTGGATGCACAGATACGTGCTGCAGAGCGCAGAACGGGATCGCGTGATGAAGAATCAGGACAAACAACGGTTGCGCTCTCCGATTTAGAAAGAGAAATACGAACACTGCAAACCGAACTTGATGCAATCACCACACAAAAAAATGCAATTCAACAACAGCGGGAAATCATTGCTCAAAAAGTTGCCGAGCTGCGAACTTCATTCCACTCTTATGGCGATGAAACACGTTCGCTGCGCAATAATTATGAACGCACAACAGAAAATATGCATAAAAAAGAATTGCAATTGCATGATTTGACTGTGAGAGTAGAAGGAGTAATAAAAAGAGCGGATGAAGATTTTAAAATTTCCGTCGAAGAGTTACAACAACCGCTGGATGAAGAGTTTAATGTGGAACAAGCAAAATCGGATGCCGATAAATATCGTTCACGCCTCAAATCCTATGGTAATGTCAATTTTCTTGCACTCGAAGAATATGAAAAAGAAAATGCTCGTCTTGAATTTTTACAAACACAGTATAATGATTTAATTGCATCCGAAAATACATTAAAAGAAACAATTGATGAAATAAATACTACGGCAAAAGAGCAATTTAATGCGACTTTTGATCAAGTGAGGGGGCATTTTAAAACACTGTTTGCTTTATTGTTTAATGAACAAGGCGAAGCAGATATTGTGCTTGAAGAAGGCGACCCGCTCGAGGCACCATTAACCATTACTGCGAAGCCCCCCGGCAAAAGACCGCAGCATATAGAATTGCTTTCAGCCGGTGAAAAAACATTAACGGCAATTGCATTGCTCTTTGCTATTTATTTGGTAAAACCAAGTCCATTCTGTATTCTCGACGAGGTAGATGCCCCGCTTGATGATGCGAATATTGAGCGTTATTTGCAATTAATTCGCAAATTTTCCGAAAACACACAGTTTTTGGTTGTCACGCACAATAAAAAAACAATGGAAGCAGCGGATGTATTATTCGGTGTGACACAAGAAGAAGAAGGTGTTTCGCGTGTGGTTTCTGCACGATTTGCCGATGCACCGACAGAAGCAAGTGTATTACAATAATCATTATACGATTTATGTGCATCATACTGTCATTATGCGCTTAATCAGATTATAGTATGATATAAATTCTCATTGATTCATAATAAGGAATTGAATATGTCACAACAACGCGGACCCGTATCGCAATTTATTGAACATCATTATTTGCATTTTAATGCGGCTGCATTGATGGATGCAGCAAAAGGGTATGAACAGCATTTAGCCGAAGGCGGTGCAATGATGATAACTCTTGCAGGAGCAATGAGTACTGCCGAGCTTGGTAAATCGCTCGCAGAAATGATTCGCCAAGATAAAGTGCAAATTATATCATGCACCGGCGCAAACCTTGAAGAAGATATTATGAACCTTGTGGCTCATTCGCATTACAAACGTGTGCCGCATTATCGTGATTTATCACCGCAAGATGAATGGGATTTATTGGAAAATGGTTTTAATCGCGTGACCGATACTTGTATTCCCGAAGAAGAAGCATTTCGCCGTATTCAAAAACATATATTTAAGCAATGGAATAATGCTCAACAAAATGGCGAGCGATTTTTTCCTCATGAATATATGTATAAAATGTTATTGAGCGGAGAAATGGAACAATATTATGAAATTGACCCAAAAGATTCATGGATGATTGCCGCCGCAGAAAAAAATCTGCCTATTATTGTCCCGGGTTGGGAAGATTCAACGATGGGTAATATTTTTGCTTCGTATTGTTTTACCGGTGAATTACAACCCTCTATTATGAAATCCGGTATTGAGTATATGACATGGTTGGCTCAATGGTATATTGATAATGCAAAAAAAACGCAAAAAGGCATAGGGTTTTTCCAAATTGGCGGTGGTATTGCCGGTGATTTTCCTATTTGTGTGGTGCCGATGCTTCATCAAGATTTAGAGATGGATAATGTGCCGTTTTGGTCATATTTCTGCCAAATTAGTGATTCTACCACAAGCTATGGTTCTTATTCCGGTGCTGTTCCCAATGAAAAAATTACATGGGGTAAATTAGGTATCGAAACGCCTCGCTTCATTGTGGAATCTGATGCTACTATTGTGGCTCCATTGATTTTTGCTTGGTTGCTACGTTGGTAAAACGTCTATGATACACATAAAATCAGTCAAAGGTTTTCCGATTCTCGGGAGACCTTTTTTTATTTTGACATGACACAATGCACAGAAGTATTTTGTAGTTTTGCAGTAACCTTATTTTTGGGGATTACTTTATGGATTCAGTGCAAGAGCCATCTACTTCAACCAAGAAGTATATTCGAATAGAAATTGAAGATCAAGGACCCGGTATTACCGAAGCAGATATGAAAAAGCTCTTCGGGAAATTTGCCAGATTATCGGCGCAGCCAACGGGCGGAGAACATTCCACAGGTTTAGGACTTTCGATTGTCAAAAAATTAGTGGAAGCAATGAATGGACGTGTATGGTGCGAATCGGAACCGGGAAAAGGAGCGAAGTTTATTGTGGAATTACCTGCGGTTGTGAGCGAAAATAAACCATCGGCTATATAACGGAGAGTTGTTGTTTCCATTCACGATAGCCAAGATATGCCATGGCGGTGAGAATGACAAACAGTATGACAAAGCTGTAATAACCTTTGTACCAGTAAATAAGGCAATATGCGGAGTCTGCCATTATCCACCACAACCAATTGTCAATTTTCTTTTTTGCTTGTAGTATTTGTGCTGTGACGCTTATTGCAAAGCAAAGCGAATCATAATAGGGGATATCGGCATCGCTGTATATGTCTAAAAACAATCCTACGAGCGCACCTGCGCATAGTGTGAACACTATTGCTATGAACCTATAGTGTGGGGTAAGTGCCGTAATCTCCGATTCTGGGGATGCTGCTATGTGTGATTGCCGCCACCATTGCCATGCCCCATATATACATGTCGCAAGATATATCACTTGCAGCGCGGTATCTGCATATAATTTGCCCCGCAATGTTACAATGCCAAAGAGTATTGTACTTATGCCCAGAGCAGCCCAGCACCACATTGAGCGACGTATGGTAAGCCAAACACCGACCAATGCCAATACGGAACTTATGACTTCTTCCATTGAGAGTGACATGAACATCTTCAGACAAAAAAAAGCCCCGTAAACGCATATCGTAAACGAGGTTATACATACTTTGATAACTGTGAACAGTTGAAGTACGCCCGAGTGGATTCGAACCACTGGCCCACAGCTTAGAAGGCTGTTGCTCTATCCGACTGAGCTACGGGCGCATCATTATGTACGCAAATACATCCGCAAAATTAACATGGTTTCTATGCTTGGCAATACTTTTTGTTCAATTTTTTTATTCTGTGTTATTATTTCGAGAGAATAACGAATTCAGTTCTTCTGTTTAAGGACTTGCCTTCTTCGGTAGAATTATCTGCAATTGGAACCGTTTCACCATAACCGATTGCCGTTATTTTTTCAGCAGTAATGCCACGTTTTATCAGTTCTTGTTTCACGGCATCGGCGCGCTTTTGGGATAGCTTTTTATTATAGTCCGGATCTTTGGTCTTATTGGTATTATCGGTATGACCGCGCACTTCAATTTTCATATTGGGCAACACTTTCATCAATGTGGTGATATTATCTAAAGCGGGTTTTGATTCGGGTTTTATGGTGGCTTTATCGGTGTCGAAATAGACATTTAACAAAGCTATGGAGCCAATGTCGGGAGTGTTATCATAGGTAAACTCACTTGTAATGGGTTTGCTGTTGGGCGGACACAAACGCATAGTAACTTTGTGCATTCCATAATCAGGTGGCGTAAATTCAAGCACATAATAGTTACGCAAGCGGCGGTATATATCATCAAAAGCATCGTCAAACTCTTCGGTGCCGTAAATCCTTGTATAAGAACCGCCTGTGGCAGCAGCAATATCGCGCAAATAGGATTCGTTCACACCATAACCAAAATCGACGGCGCATACGGCAATACCGTTACGTTTGGCAAAAGCAAGTGCAGAATCTTTTGAGATTTTCGATGAATTGTCCGAGCCGTCGGTAAAGACGATAACTGCTTTTTTGACATATCCTTTGGTGGTCATCAATTCCTTAACCCCCGCAGCAATACCGTCCGCTATGGCAGTATATCCTCCAAAACCCATAAGTCCATTTTTTTGTAAACGGCTCATAAGTTCAGTTTTTGAAGTCGTGAGTTGCGATTCTGTCACTGTTTTATCATCATATTTTACCAAGCAAACAGCATCTTCATCTTTTTTCTTATTGATGATTACTTCCGCAGCTTCTTGAATTTTACGAGCACGTTCATCGCCCATAGAGCCGCTGTGGTCCATAACAATTGCCAAAGCATGAGGTTCTGTGTCTTTGAGAGTTTTTTCACTAATCTTAAATTTCATCGGACGTTTATTGCCTTCAAACTCATCGGTAACTTCACACCAGATAGAGGAAAACTTTTTGTCTGCGGCTCCTGTATAATATGTGCCTAAGGAATCAACGATATGGGCATACACTCTTACTTTACTTGGGTCGGACACGTCCACACGCGTGACAGGGTTGCCCGAGACAGTGGTGTTTGCGCCAAAACTTTGCGTCGAACGAATAAAAGAGGGCTTGTATCCGGCGGGGGCGGGTTTGTCATTCGGGTCTGAATTTTCCTTGTGAGAAGAGTTAGAGTTCGGAACACATGACCAGAGGGACACACACACGGTTACTACTAAAAAGAAGAAAAAATGCTTGATCATAAAACAATCAAAAAGTGATAAAGAACATATTACACGGTATTTTTGCGGTAAAATTACTATAAAAAATCTATTATGCCGCAACGAAGACTACATTCTGTGCGAATATCTGCAAAGGAAAGCACTGCCTCAAAATCTGTGGAAACGCAAAAGCAAACAATAACGAGAAAGCGTTTTTGGATTGGACTTATGATCGGTATCGTTGTTATGATATTCGTGTTTTTTAGTCGCTACGGCGTCATGACGCATATATCGTTGCGATCAGAGAGTGCAGAATTAGAGCATAAAGTTATCGTATTGCGAAAGCATAATGATTCTTTGCGAAAAGTGATTACCACATTGCAGCGCGATACTGCCGAAATTGAGAGAATTGCACGGGAGCATTATGGCTTGATAAAACCCGGCGAAACCGTCTATATACTTGAAAAAAAATAGGATATCCGTAAAGTTGTCTCGGGTGACTTTTCCTTTCCATATAGGTCGAATTATTGTTGTATTGCTCATCATTTATAAACCCATTGTACAATGCTGATAGAAACAAGCTATGAACAGAGGCATTCCGCGCATCCGGTGATAAACTTCTTTCCTCTTGAAATCATTCGATATACGGTGACAATTGCCTGCCATCCGTCATCGTGTATGAAGTATATATGGGACTAAGAAGAACAATTATCATAGAGTTGGTCGTAATCTGTTCGTAATTTTGCACCACGTATGTATGTTACACAATCGTTATCATTCATTCAATGGAAACACAATATCGCGTCTTACTGTATTATAAGTTTGTTCCGGTGGATAATCATGAACAACTTGCAGCCGAACACTTAGAGTACTGTAAAAATTTAGGTGTACTCGGCAGAATTTTAATTGCACCTGAAGGAATCAATGGGACTCTTTCGGGTACATTTGAGCAAACGGAAGCATATATGAATTACCTGCGTTCCGATTTGCGTTTTGCCGATACGGAATTTAAGATAGACACAGTGGATGTGCAGCCATTTCACAAAATTTTTGTGAGAGCCAAAGCAGAATTAGTAACATTTCGTTTGGAAGATGATGTGAAGCCCTATGAGATGACCGGAAAGTACCTTAATGCCGAGGAGTTCTATAAAGCATTGAAAGAAGAAGAGGTTATTGTCATAGACGGTCGCACAGATTATGAGTATGAGGTAGGGCATTTCCACAATGCAATCTGCCCACCCGTTGCATCATTTCGTGAATTTCCGGAATGGATACGGTCGGAATTTGGTGATAAAAAGCATAAAAAGATACTGACATATTGCACCGGCGGCATACGTTGCGAAAAATTAACTGCCTTTATGGTCAAAGAAGGTTTTACGGATGTGTATCAGCTTGAAGGAGGAATTGTTAAGTATGGCAAAGATGAAAAAGTGCGTGGTGCTTTATGGGAAGGTTTGTGTTATGTTTTTGACGAGCGCATCACTGTTCCGATAAATCACACCGATGAGGGCAATATTGTTGTCGGCAGATGTTATCATTGCGGTACAGAAACAGATACATATATAAATTGTGCGAATATGTATTGTAACAGGCAACATTTAACATGTGAGAAATGTCTGCTTGAACATGAGCATTGTTGTTCGGATACTTGTAAGGAATCAACTCATAAGAAAAAAGAGTATGTGGACTATGTTGTTGATTTGCGTAATAAAGCGGTAATAGCATAAAAAAAAGCGGAAGTTTCTGATTGAATCTTCCGCTTTTTAGTTTTGTAGCGGGGCTAGGACTTGAACCTAGAACCTTCGGGTTATGAGCCCGACGAGCTACCAATTGCTCCACCCCGCGATAATTTGTAATGCGAAATTACGAAAAAAAAACATACAGACCATGACAATTTCCAGAATAGTTTTATGGACAGGAAAGCGGCTTAATAGGTCAAGATATGATAACGCATTGAGTTATTGACTGATAGTCATATTGAGCTTCGCTTGATATTTTCATCGTCTTTCGTATTATGGAAAGAAGAAAATGTGTATTTTTGCAACCCTTGACTCTGACGGGTATCATCTCGGCAATAATCAAGACGGATGTCGCTCCTTTGTGCGACGCATAAGAGTTAACTCATTTTTTTTAGTTCACGCATTAGTTACTAATCGTTATGTCAGAAGAAATCACGATCACCGATGGAATGCCGACGGAACAACCCGTTCAGGCAGAAACAACAACGGAAACAGTTCCTGTCGTTGAAGAACAAGTAGTAGTGGAAGCGCCTGTTGCCGAACAAGCAGCAGCAGTTCAAGAAACAGCATCAGAAAGCACAACACTGGTTGTTATTGCAATCCCAACACCGGAAGAAGCCGCTGCTGCCGAAGCTGCACGTATTGCAGCAAAAGAAGAACGCGAGAGAAAAAGAGCAGAAGAACAAGCTCGTCGCCAAAAAGAGCAGGAAGAACGTGCTGCCGCACGCCAAAAAGAGCAAGAAGAACGTGCCGCAATATTTGCCGAAATTGAACAAATTAAAGCAAATAATACAACGCTCGTCGTGAAAGTGCTTGAAAAAGTTAAAGGCGGGCTTCGCGTAGATTACAAAGGATTGCGTCTTTTCTTGCCTACTTCCCATACTACATTAAAACGGATTTCTGATGATGCAGATTTGGCAGGGCTTATTGGTACAGATGTTACCGTCCATGTTATTGATGCCAAATTAGATGAACAGGGACGCACTGCTGTTGTCGTTTCCCGCAAAAAAATCATTGAAGAAGAATTTTATGCACTCGTTAAGCCCGGAGATACCGTTACAGGAACAGTATCCGCTGTTTCTGCCTTTGGTGTATTCTTGGAATTTAACGGCATGGAAGGTCTTATCCATGTCTCTCGTTTATCGCAGCAGAGAATAGCAGATCCTGCTACGGCATATAAACGTGGCGACACATTAGAAGCAAAAGTAATTTCCGTTGATAAAGAAAAAAATCGCATATCGCTCAGCCGCCGTGAATTTGAACCATCACCATGGGAAGGTGTGGCTGAAAAATTCCCGGTAGGTCTCCGTGTTAATGGTAAAGTAAAACGCCTTACAGACTTCGGGGCATATATTGAAATAGCTCCCGGTATTGAAGGGTTATTGCGCAATGCCGATATCACATGGGCGCGGCGTATTGCTCATCCATCCGAAGTTCTTACAGCCGGTCAGGAAATCATGCTCCAAATTCTTTCTACTGATGAAGCAAAAAAACGTCTTACGCTTGGCTATAAACAAACATTGCCTAATCCTTGGACAACGATTGCAAGTACATATCCAGTTGGAACAGAAATTCAAGTAGCTTTATCACAAAGTACACCCAAAGGGTTAGTCGTTCGCGTAAGTGACGAATTAGAAGGGTTTATGCCACGTGGCAGAATGGGCGGATTTGCTTCCAAACTTACTTCACTCGTTCCCGGAGATGCTATTGAAGCTGTGGTCATTGACGTAGATGGTGCTGATGAAACATTTATTCTTGCTCCCAAAGATACATCGTATCCCGAAGGAGAAGCACCACCCGCAGCTCGTGAACCAAGAAATTCTCAACGCCGCGATGACCGTAATGACAGAGCGCCTCGTGAATCGCGTGATAGAGATTCTGTGAAAATTGCTCCTGAATTGCAAGGACAACAGTCAATCAATCTCATGGATTTACTTTCTGAAGAAGAACGTTCACGCTTGCGTAGCTAAGATTAAAATTTCAATTCATTGAAAGCCGATACTTCTTACAGTGTCGGCTTTTTTTTTGATTACTGTACATATCCTGATATTATACCACACAAGAGATTGTATATCCATAATCCTGCTATATGCCATTCATTATGCCTCTCCCATGAGCACTCAAGCTATGATGTCGGTCTTGATAATCGCATTGACAATGCCGATGATATTGACGATCAACCAAATCCAAATATCTATCAATATGAAAAAAACGGTAATTTGCGGCGGGATAATCAAGAACACATTCAACTTGAGTGGACAATGGCGGGTAAAGTGAAAAAAGTGATTAATACTGTGACCACCAATACCAAAGCAGAATTTCTTTATGATGCAATGGGTAATCGTGTGCGTAAGACGGTCTATACATCAGCAGGAACCGTGGAGAAAAATCTTTTTTACAATTATGCGCCGGATGGAAAATTATTGCAAATGACCGAAAAATCAAATACGGGTTTATTATTGTCAATGGAATATCCACTCTATGGCATAAGTCGTTTGGGATTATATAAAGTAACAAGCTCTCTGAGTCGAGATGATGAGAGTGCCAATCTTCACATCTTCCCGCGCTATTTTGATCGGCGTATGTATGAATTGACAGATCATTTGGGCAATGTGCGAGCCGTGGTGGGAGACCGAAAATTATGGAATAGCAGTTTCACGGGTGAATTTAGGGCAAATGTCTTGAGTGTAAGCAACTATTACCCCTTTGGCATGGCACAAACGGGCAGAAATTGGGATGGCAATGGCAATTATCGCTATGGGTATAATGGCAAAGAAGAAGATAATGAGATAAAAACAAATAGTGTAGACAATGGCAAAAGTCTTGACTATGGCGCAAGAATATATGACCCGAGAGTAGGGAAGTTTTTAAGTGTGGATCCACTGTTTAAGTCTTTCCAGTGGATTAGTACGTATGTCTGTGCCGAAAATGATGTCATAAGTTGTTTAGATTTATCTGATGTAGAAAAGTATCGTAATACAAAAAATCTTAAAGGAGGGCAAAAAGAAGCCATGATAGATGCTCGCTTTAATAATATACCAGTAAAAGACTTTCAACCAGATGAAAATGAGTTGTTTTTTCTAAGTTATCTGAAAGCAGAGAGCGGTAGAGGTGCTTTAAAAAGAAGAACGGGGCAATTTGTTTTGTTTAAAGATAATGAAAAGTACAATTTTGATTTTATTGATGATAAAAAACGAAAAGGTGAAATCGAAGACTTGACAAAAAAAGGTAATACGAAAGGAAATGAGAAAAAAATGAAACACTTATATCTTATATTACTTCTATTTATAACATATGGAGAATGTTTTTCGCAAGAAAATTCTCAGGAATATCATCAAATAACAATAGATAGTTGTCAAAAAATTTATAAAGATAGGTTGCAAAGTTATCAGGGTAAATTTCTTTCTCAACCCATGGAAGCATTCCTCGAGTTAACGTTTGAAAGTTGTAGAGAATGCATCACTAATTTTGACACACGTCAATTCTTGTATAATAAAATACTTGCAGTGGACTCGGCCATAAATGAAAGAAAAGAAACTATTATGCAACACATAAATACTCATTATCCGAAATCAAATAAAAAACTAAGTAAAGAAAGGAAAAAGATGCTAAAATTTTTTAATGATTCAATTCACATATTTATAAGTTCTCGAAGGAAAATTTTCTTGAATATGGAAAAGATGTATGATACCGGGTTTGATAATACAGGTATGGCTTTTTACTTGTATTATTCTAGTATGATACTTAATAATTTATCATTAATGGATGAAAAATACTTTGGAGATTCAGACTAAATATTTCGTGTTATTTATTTTTTTGAGTTAGTGTTGATTTTCTTAAAGATATTCTTAATTCTATTCACACACCCAAGTTTTCCACACCCAATTTCCCACTGACATCAAATCACGGGCGGTGAGTACAGTGCCATATATGAATAACTTTGCAGTTCATGTTGTATATTTGCACTATCCATTTTCAAGGACAATATACTTATGAGATACATTCTATTTTTGTCTGCGGTATTGCTTTTATGTGTGCAAGATGTTTATTCCCAAACCACCCACAAAGGCAAAGAGTTTTACTTTGCAGTAATGTCCGTGCAAAGAAGATATGGATGTTTGTATGTGTCCTGCGATAGAGCAACAAAGGGAGTCGTGTACTTACATAGAACCAATACATTAACTGATACGATACATTTTTCCATTACACCACCTCAAACAACAATACCAATTAAGATTGATGCCGAAAGAGTTGAACTTCAAGGCGGAGCACAAGGGGATGCAACGTATTTTAAGGATAATCTTATACCACGTAAACGTTCTGTTTATGTTCGTGCCGATCATGATATTGAACTCTCTTATTTGAATGACATATCCCATTATAGTGACAGATCACTGTTATATCCTTTGCATAGTTATGGTACGGATTATACTATCATTGCTCCGCCGGGAAGTCATCATTATAATGTCGGAAATAACTTTCAGAGACATCTGTATTCCCAATGTGTCATAGTTGCCACGGAAAACAATACTCAGATTACTATTGAATCACCAGTTAATCTCATAGGAGATAATGAACGCAATATAACAGCGCGATTACAAAAAGGCGAAAGTTATCTTATTCAAGCACGCCCATCACCAACAGATACAACACCGGATTTGACAGGGCTAAGAATTAGATCATCTTCCCCGATTTCTGTGATGAGTGGTGCGTATTTATTTCTTGGATACTTAAAAACACCGAATGATGTTTTTGAGCAATTATTACCGAGTAATCTCTATGGTCAACATTATATTGTTGTTGATCCAGCTTTATCGCCTCGAGAAGATGTTTTGGATCCTAATTTTTATAAAATTGTAGCCATGACTGATACCACTACAGTCTATGTGAATGGAAATAAAATAGATAAATTACGGAGAGGTGAGTTTAGAACATTCACAATGGAAACATATTCCCTTATTTATGCAACAAATCCCATAGCTGTTATATTATTAAGACATTCTTCGACAAATAGTAAAACAACAATTATCGACCCTTATGGTGACCCATTTATGATAGATATATCACCGCAAGAATATTGGCTAAATAATTATAGTGTATTTACAGCACTATCAAAACAATTTGATGATCCGCTACACTTCCCGTACAATTATATTGATATTGTCGTGCCTACATCAGCTTTGAATCAAATGAAACTGAATGACAAAGTCATCAATAAAAATTTATTTAAGCCCTTACCTTTGTTTCCATCTGCTGGATTTTGTCAAGAATTATCGTATGCAAGGATTACAACAGGACCCGATTCACTTCAATTAAACTGTAGTGTACCATTCGGTATTAGTTGCTATGGCTATGGTAGCACAGACGCCTATGGCTATGTTCCGGGTCGTTCTATGAATAATGCATCATTGTCGCATCCTATTGTCAAGACAAGTGTGAGCGATACGACGATGTGTGCGGG
>JAFLBY010000269.1 GCA_017302855.1 Candidatus Kapaibacterium sp. | reverse complement strand
CTAAAACGGACGGGTTTTCCCTGTTAAATAACTGAAAATCGATTAAGCCAAGCAACCTGCGAGTTAAGCCAACAAACTTACGAGTTAAGCCAACAAACTTTTGCAGGGTTGTCTAACAACTTGCATGGACGCGCCCCACCCCGCGGACTTGGCGAAGCCGTCCAGCCAGCCTGCCTTGAGCTTATCGAAGGGTTGCTGTCCGCTTTGTTGGGCATGGTTGAACGTGAAGACTCATTTTTTATTCACTGATTCCTATGTAAACGTAGGAAGCATGATTTGAATTTGACCGATCACTTCTTCCTTGTAATTCTCTTTGCTAATTTGGTGGCTGTAATGAGTTAGTCTTATTAACTTTGAGTATTCATCTTTTCTCAGATTATTATTCAGCAAGTTGTAAGTATCAACTCCGAAAGCAAGTAAGATTGGCTTGTTAGCATGAAGGTCTGAAAGTTCTTTTCGAAGCATTAAAATATTTTCTTGGACTAAGTCGGGATTCTTTTTTAGATAGGTTTTTACATCATGCGAATCTTTCATTTCTAAGTTTTTGATAACATCTGTCATATATGCACCGTAAAATTCTGTACCCCTAAATGCATAACGAATTTTGAAATCATTAGCTCTTGGATTCAAGTCATGGAAATTTTTAAACGGCTCGGTAGGCAAGACTGGTCTGGAAAAATTTAGCCCAATCATGACTATATTGTTCTTTAATACTTCTAACAATGTAGGGTTTTTTTGAAGGTCAAAAATGTTTAAATGTCCCATGTTGGACTTTGGCTTAGCTCCAACATCTTCCCATACAGCCCAACTTGCCACGTCACCATATTTTTGTTTAATAGTTTCAAAGATTTCTATGCTTATCATAACCTTGTCCCTTATATGGAGAAGTTCTTTGATTTTAGTGCCAAAAGAATTTTCGTTACCTGCGTTGAGGTGGACATAGCAAAGCCGTTTAGCACGAAAACGAAAACTACCAGGCTGTTTCAGTATCAGTTGCATTACCCCGGTGATTGTCCAAGATGCTTTGTGCAACTGTTAGATTTTCAATTCCTCGGAGCGGAAAAATCCATGAAGTATGTCTCATCGTCAATTTTATAAAAATCTACTGTGGTTCTTCCATACCGTATTAAGTTGTCAGTGGTTACAAGTGCTCCATTTGGTAAACCTAAACGGTTTCTGAAATATTCGCCTATTAAACTGTTGTTATGGGGAGTCTCAATAGCCTTTGCGTTGTCTTGTGCACGAGTACAAATCAGAACTTTGTCATCATCGGTAAGAACTGTAAAGTGAACACCCCTTTGTGGAAAAAAATCTGTATTGTAGATACTTGATGGAAGTTTTATATATGCTTGATTAGGTTCTCGGCGATATTCCGGACGTTGTCCCCAATTCAAGCCAGATCGTTGAGGAAGATTGCCATATCTATCAAGCAGATTAACTTGCACAGAAGGTAAACCTAATGAAATCGGTGAAGAGGGCATAGTTTCGATTTCTGCTTGTAATTGTTGCGTTGCTGTTCTTTCCCGCCTGACTCTTTCGTAACTTTTTTCATTGTAAATTTGAACAATGCTTTCAGTATCTATGTGGTCGCAGTAAATTGATTGAGGAATAAGCCCTTGAAAATAATTCAGCCCCTGTTCAGCGTCTGCAACGGTCATAACTTCACGTTGATTTTTGCCAAATGCTTTTTGAGAATAGTTTGCTGAGCCAATAAAGCTGCAAATTGGTTGCTCATTTTTGTACCAAGAATATACTTTGGAATGAACAGGCGGCATTTCAGTTAGATATGAGCAAGAAAATGTCCCTAAAAAATCGTTTTGTACAAGCTTTTGAAATCCTTTGTGATTACTTTCTGACAAACCATCTGCAACACACATGCCTACAATCAGTTCAACGGACACTTGATAATCATTTTTTCGTAAATACTGCAAATGGTGAAATGCCATCGCCGATGTGGCGTAACCTGATACTATATACAACTTGTTTGCCCCATTATGGGCGGGTTGAATGAGAACTTCATCAAACAAGTTTTTTGAAAGCATAACTACTCCTTTGAGTTTACATAATGTTCTTGCTTTTCAAGAAGTCGCTGGACATGTGTAATATTTGGCTCAGATGTTTGGTATTCACTTCCTGCTAAACACTTTAAGATGGCGTCAAAAATAACTTTTGCTCCTTGTGGTGGAACGGCCATACCTATTTGTTTTCTTACACTTTCTTTTGAACCTTGAAAAATGAAATTATCCGGAAAGGTTTGTAGTCTTGCTCTTTCTCTATTGGTTAAAGCACGATTCTCACTCCAATGATAAACATGAGTTCCCCCACCACCGCTACCGGTAACTGTGTACGATGGTTTATTTGGGTCAAGACGCTTGTAAATCTGGCTGATTTTTGCGCCCCGGACATTTAATTGTAGGTGTTCAGGTATATTTGCGGTAAAAGCATTTTCACCTGGCTTAATATATTTCAACCGCTCAATGACTGCTTCAGACTGTTTAGTCAATTCGTTGTTATATGCGCCCGCTGGTATCGGCGGGTTTTCAATTGCATTCCTGCTAGAAACATCAACATTTTTATAAGGTTCGGATGAAGGAACTTGAAAATGTTTCCCTAAATCATTTCTGATTCCAACAATAATAATTCTATGCCTTGCCTGTGGAACGCCATATTTTTCAAACTTATACAAATGTGGCGTGATATTGTATCCAGCATTTTTTAGTTCATCTAATATTTTCTCAAACGCTTTTCCATCATTTGAATTTCGTAAGCCGCCAACATTTTCCGCCAAGAACCATTGGGGTTTAAAGATCTTTAGCGTTTTTACACCGTAAGCATATAAAGGTCCATAAACCCCATCTGTGCCTTTTTGCTCTCCAACAACGCTAAAATCATTGCAGGGAAAACCAAATGCTAAAGCATCAATTGGAGAAATTTCCGCCAGTTTTTCTAAGTCTAGTTTACGAATATCCTTACAGACAACTGATTTAGGATTTTCAGGACAAATATTTTGTGTGTAGGTATCACAGGTGTCTTTGTCGTAATCTGTAGACCATGCGTGTGATATTGAATAAGAAAAACCATTGGTCTTTAGCTTTGCAGATTTCGCTCCCAGCGCGATTCCGCCAGGTCCCGAAAATAATTCGCCTAAACGATAGGTAATATTTATCATGCCTGCGATTATACCCGACTTGCGAATATTTGCTCAAATGTTCTAATTATGCGTAAGACGAACCAACTAGGTTTTATACAGCGAAATTGCTACATAAAACCATATATATTGCATACATTTTACTCTCCCTACCCGTTCCACTCAATATCGAAAGTGGATGCCTCCAACGCCGAAATGCCATGCTTGCGACCCAACAATACATACGTCAGAATACTTCTGGCTTGCAACAAAAAGGGCAGAGGGTCATTAAGATCGAACAGCACATCGTCACTGTGCAAAAAAGTCTGCAGCCACGCGCCAAACCTGCCCTGCCATAGAGACATAGGCAGACCATACACCAACATCGC
>JAFLBY010000268.1 GCA_017302855.1 Candidatus Kapaibacterium sp. | reverse complement strand
CGAGTAATTTTTATTATGCCAGCGGCGCATTGCATTGGTCGCAAGTGGATTGGGCAAATAGTTATAATGTGGAGGAATCCACCGATGAAAATAATTGGAGTTTGGTATGGAATCAAAATACAGATTCAATGCCTTATACGCCACAACCCGGAATGTGGTATTTCCGTTTGCGAGCTGGCTATGGTAATGTATATTCTGCCTATACGCCAACATTATCTATTGATGGCGATAATATAGGTGGTTAAGAATAAAAAGAAAGTAAAAAAAACGCTTCGGAAAATCCCGAGGCGTTTTTTTTGTTTGTAATGATTATGATGTTGAGATGATTATCTTACAACTGAAAGTACTTGTCTTTGTGAGCGATTGCCCTTGCGAGCAAGGAGATAATACATACCATTAGGAAGTGCATTGATGTCAAGCGTAAAGGAGTTTTGTTCCGTTGTATATTCAATAATTTTTTCTCCTTGCATAGAAAATATTTCGACCGACAAAGGAATATCAGTACTTTCATTGTGAAGAGAAATATGGAGAATACCATTATTGGGATTGGGCGAAAGAGTAAGAGTCAGCTCCGTATGATTATATTTTTGCTCTTCGGCGGATGTCAGTGTGCTGAGATCCAATTTCCAGATGCCATGATTATCTGTTCCCACATAGAGTGTTGAATTACCTACACGAATATCCTTAATATTCATATCAACAAGACCGGCATATATCCATGTTATGCCATTATCTAAGCTATAGTAGATTCCATTTGCAGTTCCTACAATTATTTTTTCTTCAAATTCTTCGATACAGAGAATATGTAATGAATTTGCAATAGTTATTTCTGTCCAATTTTCGCCATTATCTGAACTGCGCAACATAGTACCTGGTTGTAAACCCGCATATATATAGCCATTGGCGAATTTCATGAATTGCACCTTCGCATTAGGTGTTGCCGATAAAGTAGATTGCCAAGTTTTTCCATAGTCGGAGCTTCGATAAATACCGTGATTCCATGTAGCGGTAAAATGATGAATGGGCGTAATTATGTATTCTGTAATATCTTTGTCTGTTAATAATCCTTGATGCCACATATCACCATTATTTGTGCTGTAATAGATACCATTATTCCATGTGCCGACAAAAAGAGTATCTGATGAAGAAGTAAAGCATAAAACATCAGTTTCGGGTAATCCTTGAGTTAATGTTGTCCAATTTTCACCATTATTATTGCTTCGTTTTACGCCTTCATTTAATGTAGATATATAGATTGATGAATTATGTGAGTTCATAGCAAGTATAGGGTCTTTGGTTTGTGGCAAGAGAGTCCAAGTATTACCTTGATCGGTGCTTTTCCATACTCCGCCCCCAAATTCATGCGAACCACAAAAAAGAGCTCCATTATGTTCCCGAATTATCATTGCAGAACGAAATTCTAAACCGTCGCTCACAGAAATCCATTGATTATTTTGTTGCGAAACACTTTTATATACTCCATCGCTAAGGGTAGTGATGAATAATTCGGAATCTATATTGATACAAGCTGAAATATCCATTTTCTCCAACCCTGCTGAGAGCCAAGTGCTATCGTTGGTATTTCGATAATATAGCCCGCCTTCGCAGCCGGCAAAGAGCGTTGAATCTGAAACCAATAATGAAAAAATGGATTTATCTGCTAAACCGAAAGATGTCCATGAGATACCATAGTCTGTACTTTTATAGACACCACCAAAAATCCCTGCATAGAGTATGGAATCATCAGCAATAAGGGTAAAAATCGTCTTTTTGGGCAAACCTTTATCATTGAGAGTCCATGATACTCCATTATCTGTGCTTTGGTAAAGAGAACCATCTTCAGTTCCGGCATAAATTCTATTGTTTGAGTAAAGAAGACTTTTCACAGAGCTTTTGGCAAATATTGGTGTTGGCTCTGTCCATGTTTCGCCATTATTTGTAGTTTGATACATACCCCGATTTGTCCCGGCATATAATGTACTGTCGGTTACAATGAGAGTATGAATATTTAATGTTTCTAATCCGCTTTGCAGCCAGTTTTTCCCATCATTTGTACAGTAAACGCCTTGCGATGTTGCCACAAACAATTTTTTCTCATAGCTCAACAATGAAGTAATTGATACTCCGCTCAAACCAAGATGAGACCATTGAAAGCTATGTATAGGGCGAAAGTATATACCATTATCCATAGTTCCTACATAGACCAAAGTATCTGCGACAATACTACATGTAATTCTGCCTCCATAAGGACCATTGCATTGTTGCCATTGAGCAGAAACGGAAAATAGAGAAGAGACCAACAGAATGGAAAATACTATGAGTAAGCGCATAGCGACTCCAAAGAAAATGTGACAAAAAAAAATCTACGACTACAGTGTATTTTATCTTACAACTGAAAGTACTTGTCTTTGTGAACGATTGCCCTTGCGAGCAAGGAGATAATACATACCATTAGGAAGCGCATTGATGTCAAGCGTAAATGAGTTTTGTTCCGTTGTATATTCAATAATTTTTTCACCATGCATAGAAAATATTTCGACCCACAGAGGAATATCAGTATCTTCATTGTTAAGAGAAATATGGAGAATGCCATTATTGGGATTGGGCGAAAGAGTAAGAGTAAGCTCCGTATGATTATATATTTGCTCTTCGGCGGATGACAGAAAACTGATTGTAGCTTTCCAGACACTTCCTCCGTATGTGCCTGCAAATAAGATATTATCATTAACAGTAAGACTCGATATACGAATACCATTTAGACCATCCAACAACGGTATCCAAGAATCTGCATTATTATATGAAACATACACACCTTCATCTGTTCCGGCAAAAAGTGTTTTTCCATGTGCGGCAAGTGAGTGAACCAACGATTTACTCAACTCATTCGTAAATTGTGTCCACACTATTCCATCGTTCGAGCGATAGACTCCATACCATGTTCCTGCAAAAAAAGTACTATCATTGACGAACAGTACAAAAACACCCACGCGTTTATCTGTAGAAGTCCAATTATCACCATTATCAATAGAATGAAAAATCCAATTTGCTTGTGACCCTGTAATAACTGTTTTATCATGTGCTGCAAGAGATGTAGGGATAATGTGTAGGGAATTATTATCTAAATGTATCCATGTTGCACCCTGATCAGTCGAGCGATAGACACCCGCATTTGTACTCGCACCGCTCTGTGCTAGATAACCGGATCCTGCAAAAATTTCATTTCCATTTGTCGCCAAGCAAAGTACATCGTTTTCTTTGAAACCGCCTTTGTTCCAGCTTACTCCATTATCTGTTGAAATAAATACTCCTGTGGCTGCACCGATATACGTCTTTTTGTCATGAATGAGGATTGACGACACATTAATATAGTCTTTGATTAATGACCAATCTTCACCATTATTAGTTGATGCATATAGCCCCCTGTTGCCTGATGCAAAGATCGTGTTTCCACTTGTGGCAAGTGCACGTACATAATCTGCATTCAAACCATCATTATGCCATATCCAATTTTCTCCATTATCCGTT
>JAFLBY010000267.1 GCA_017302855.1 Candidatus Kapaibacterium sp. | reverse complement strand
AGAATCTTTATACGATGGATACATTTCCCACGATGACTTATATTCATTCATCATCAATGAATATGCTTTTTTATTTCCCAAACCTGCCATAATATCTAAACTGTTCGGCATTCTTCGATCTTCGTTTGTCAACCGATTAAAAATATATGAGTCTGGAACAAATCGTTGTCCCATGAGACGAAATTGCTTATTTTGTTTTCCCCAACTTCCGTGACCGGATATTCTTCCTGATGACATATTGAGAACAAGTTTTTTTAATTTATCTGCATTATCAAAATCATCAACTGTGGTAACATTATTAAACACATTATCAATACCATTTTTGATTTCAACCGGACCTGTGTCGTCAGACAAGCCCACATAAAAAACTGTCGGCTCATATATATCTTTCCAAATTTCAATTAGCGGTTTACCTTGATACATTGTTGTGTGGAGAACATGTGTTAATATAATTGCGGCTAATGTATTATTCATTTTTGAATCTGATATTTCCAGCCCCGCATTCCCAAGCCACGTCATTGCTAAAAAGTATTTCTTTAGTTTCTCATTGCGTGTATAATGTCCACGAGGTACGAACTGACTATAGTCAAACTTTCTGCCAAGTAATTGTGAATCTTCAAAACCATTATGATTTCTACATTTATCAACTTCGGCATTAATGATTTTTTGTATGTTGTCTGCAAGTTTTATGGGTTTTTCATTACCCAAAGATTGGCAAACGCCCAAGAGAGCAAGATTCGTCATTATTGCTTTTTGGATATTGCGGTTCTGCGTCGTACTTTGCATTCGTAACAATTCATGCATACATTCATTCGTGAGAATTTCTATCTTCTTCAATAAATACTGTTCTTCTATCGTTCGTAAAGTCATATCAAAATATAAATGATAGAGCTGGAGTATGGCATCAACAGTGATGAAACTTGGCACTCCGAGATAATCATTGTTCTCATAAATGTGAAATAACTGATTACTTTTCGTTGGATATACTATAAATCCATTTTTTGAGAGCATTTCTTTATCATGTTCCGAAAAATTCGGATATTGGAACAGGTTATAGACATTATCAACTTTGACTCTTTTTTTACTATCAACAAAGTCATAGTCACTTGCACGCAGAAGGTTCTCTTGCTTCGTTATCAAGTCTATATTATAAGTATCAATGTGAGTAAGTTTCGATTCTTTGTATTTCTCACTTGGTTTATACCATTTCTGCTTCATGAAGAGAGTATGCAGTTCATAGGTATTGAAGGTCATTCCATGACTGGCGTAAATGGAATTTTTAAGGATTGATAATTGACTTACGTTCATTTTCTCAATATCAATCACAGATAATTTTTCCTTAGGAGGTGTGATAACTTGTCCAAAGCAAGCACACGATTGTATGAGGATTATAAGCAAAAGTAGTGTTTTCATCTTTATAGTGAGTTGATGTTCAAAGCAGTGACGATTCCTCGACTGTTCACAATGCAATACAGACTCATCTTCGCAATGGCGTATCAAACACAGTACGATGAATAAATCTAGATTGATTTGTACTATCACTGTATTCAAAAGTACAAAACTTTCATCATATCTCATTATTTTTATGAACTACGTTATATACACCATGACCATAGTCATACAGTATAAGTGTCTTTCAACGGTATCTTTTCAGACTTACAGCGAAAAGACATTCAGCATTCAACATATATTTTTGGCGCGATTTTTTATCCTTCTTATTCGCAATACTTATTTGTAGAGCATTATTATTCAATTATAAAGCAAAAACGACTTTTTATGTGGAATTTATCTGACAATATGAAAAACGTATCACAGCACTTTACTGTGCTTTGCGGTATTTCAGCGGTGCTAACATCGTTCATTATTGTCGTACCCAATCCGGTATGTGATATTTTCACCGTACAAGGTCGCATAGAATAATAGACACTATCATAGTTTTTATCTCCCGAAGCGACCGACTCATACTCGGTCGCTTTTTTTATTTTCGGAGTTTCCCATGAGAACAGCAGCAGATAATATTCGGCTTCTTATGATTCTTCAAATTTTGAAGTCATTTTTAGTGATGATACCTATTTTGGTATTATTCTTCCAAGCAAAGGGCTTATCCATGACAGATATTATGCTGATTCAAGCAATATTCTCTGCTGTTATGGTTATTGCTGAAGTGCCGTCAGGGTATTTTTCCGATATGCTGGGGCGGCGACGTACTATGATTATTGGTACACTTTGCTCTACTGTGGGTTTTGGCATCTATGGTATTGCACAAAATACTACTCATTTTATTATTGCAGAAATCATTTTGGCTGTCGGAATCAGTTTTATTTCCGGGACGGATTCAGCAATGTTGTTTGACTCTTTAGCAGAAACGCATCAAGAAGCACAGTCACTGCAAAAAGAAGGGCAGCAATTATCTGTCGGGAATTTTTCCGAAAGTCTTGCCTCCATAGCAGGTGGTTTTTTAGCCATGATTTCTCTTGATTTGCCATTATTTGTGCAGGTGTTTTTTACGGCATTGTCTGTGCCTGTGGCATGGTTACTTGTTGAACCGAAACGTCATATTGCTGGGACATCACATACGACCATGCGCGGAATTTTGATGATTGTGCGTGAAACATTTTTCCATAAACAATTACGTGCATTATTACTATTATCGGGAATTATCTCTGCGGGCACATTAACAATGGTGTGGTTTGTTCAGCCGGTGATGAAACAAGCCGGTGTTCCATTATGGCTTTTTGGATTTTCATGGGCAATACTCAATGCAACCGCGGGCTTTGCTTCTTTTCATGCGCATAGAATAGAAAAATATGCGGGAGAAAAGACCTTTATCGTTTTATCATTTCTCTTGTTTTTTTCTTATATGATAACCGGAACAATAGCTTTATGGTCTATACCTTTTATTCTTTTATTTTCCTGCATACGAGGTATAGGTAACCCGATTGCAACAACATATATTAACCGATATATCACATCCGACAAACGCGCAACCATATTAAGTGTGCGTATGCTGATTATGCGGATGATTTTTGTTATTATCGCACCGCTTATGGGCTATATAGCCGATAAATTTTCTTTACACATAGCATTATATGGCTGCGGTCTATTGTTCGGCATACTCTGCGTGCCTGCAATCATTATCTGGAAGAAGTCTTTACATGAAAGTGTTTTGTGAGATTCTCTGTACGTAATGTTACTGCTTGGGTAATTTTTTAAAACTGCAAAATATAAAGTTTTGTATTGTATCAAATGGCGTTGTATGATCTACGGTAAGACAGTGTATTTTTTGAAAATGATCGGATAATTTTTCTGTCATTGAACCTTCCGAGTATTGTGTAATTTCAATACCACTGCATTTTTTTGGACCTTGATCGGAGAATGTTCCTATAACCATAATCCCATCGAGGGACAGACACTGTTGCGCTATGGAAAGATAAGCAGCAATATCTCTATCATTATTAAGGAAATGGAACGCCGCACGGTCATGCCAAAAATCATACTCTTGTATTGGTTCGAATTGTGTTATATCCTTT
>JAFLBY010000266.1 GCA_017302855.1 Candidatus Kapaibacterium sp. | reverse complement strand
GCTTTCATACTTTTTCATGAACAATAAATCTATTTCTCTTTTGGAAATACAATAAGATCCCTTACATTTGTTGTATTTAGATAGCAGCATTGATAGTCCCATGAGAAAATAATGGGTGAATCTAATACTATTATTGCAAAAAATTGTAAAAATATAAAAACAGTAGTCAATAAAAATGGAACAACACGTTTATATTCATGCAATGGATTCCCTATCAATCTGGAAGGTAAAAATGGTGCATACACCGCCCACAATGTTGGAGATATTATTGTGAATGCGCCCTATTCCAAAATTGAGTTATATGATGTGAACGGTAAAGCGGAAATTCAGTCACGGAGCGGGACCGTTCGTGCAAAAAATATCACACAAGGATTGACGTGCCGTGCCGATTATACATCAATAAATGTAGAAAAAATAAAAGATAATACAACTATTTCTTCCAAAAGTGCAACAATTAATATAACTGAAGCAGAATCAGTGAGTTTGGATGCCGACTATGCAATGATAGGCATACGGAAAGTGACAGCCAATGATTCTTTACGAGGAGTGGAAATTGTCAGCCGTTCTTCGACAATTCGATTAGATGATATTGCCGCAAAAATTGATATTGAGTCGCCATACAGTACCATTGGCATGAGAGATATTCGAGGTAATATTAAAGTTGCCGGTAAATCTTCCACAGTGACAGGTATGCGTGTCAATGGTAATATTGATATAGTGTCCGATAATGGTGGCGTAGAGTTACGTGATGTAAAAGCAAAAAATATTTATACGGAAATGTACAATGGAAAGATACGTTATTCCTTGATGCAACATCCGGAAAAAATATCGTTATACGCAGAACAGGGTAATGTGGCACTTATTGTTCCTAAATCTTTTGACGGAGAATTGCATCTTAGTGCATCCAATGATATAGAATCTAATATTGAGTGCTTAACATCAGCAGGCAAAGTACGTAAATTTGACGGTAAATCAATGACAGGTAAAAAATCAACAGTCACAATTCGTTCTTCCATACTACGATTTGACGAAAATTAATCAATAAGGTGTTTTTATGATGAAATGTATAATTATTTTTTCATTGGGAATTTGTGTCTTCTGCGCACAATCATTATTCGCAGCTTCCGACTCTTTGTCTATTGAAGCAGACAGTGCATCCGCCGATAAGGATTACTGGTTTAAATTCGATACCGAAATAGGTATAAAAAAGTTTAAGCTGTCATTTAATGACAATAATTTTGCTTTTTTGGAATTTCAATACGGTAGAGCCAATATGCGACATAATGATATAGAGAATCAAGATTTTGCATATTTGGGTTCATTGCAAGCGACTATCGGTTATTTTGAAAAAAAACCAATAAACAGACGGGCTCCTTCCATCGTGGAGTACGATTTTGAAAGTCTTGTCAATTTATCCTATAATTCTATTGCTTTGGGAGCAGAAAAGAATACCGGAAGAAATGAATATACGATGTGGCAAGTTGATTTGCCCGAACGCACCGCTCTCGGCTATTCCCTTGGCAATGGCATTGCAATTATGCCTTATTATCAAAACAGCTCTTTGTACTGGTCGGGCGTGGATACGGAATTGCTGATTGATTCTGTGTCACCGATAGCACGTTTTCAGAATGGATTGCGTTTCGGTCATGGTAATCAAGCGGGTCTTAGTGTAGAACTGACACCTAATATCAGTGTGACCGCCTCATATTCATACAATACCGTATTTGCGCGCCATGTGTTTTGGCAATGGGTGGTGACCGAAATTATCCATAAAAGTGCAGATGGAGTTGCCAATGGTTTGGTGACAGTAATCAAAAGAAAAGCTCCGTCCGTTGCTCCCATTTTTCACTTTTTGCTCCGTAATGCTGTTTCGTATGGGTTCTATGAATTGCGTAAGACCGGCATGAACTGGCCATTTGAATCGGAAAAAGCTTTGGGGATAGAAACCTTTCGCGTGGGCATAAACTTCATTTTCTGACATCAGATTCGTAATTTCGTATCATATTCGGGCTGATGTTCATATAATATAGAACAATCGCTCAATTGTAAAGTATGTACGAATATTGATGCACATAATGAAATTATTGGATATATATATATTAAGGCAATTTGTTTCAACTCTGTTTTTTGCGGTCTGTGCGCTAATTTTAATATTTATCGTTGTTGATTTGGTTGAACATTTGGATGACTTTATTGATAAAAAAGCGAGCACGCAAGTAATCATCGAATTTTATGTCAATTATATTCCTTGGATGTTGAAATTACTTGTGCCGATTGGTATGCTTGTAGCCGCACTTTTCAGCATCGGTAAATTGTCTAATTTAAGTGAAATCATTGCAATGCGTTCGGGCGGTATAAGTCTATTTCGGCTTATGCTGCCCATTCTTTTTTTTAGTGTGGTTATCAGTTTCGGTCAACTTTATTTTAATGGGTGGATAATCCCCGAATCAAATAAAAGGAAAGTTGCCATAGAGCAACAGTATCTGGGAGGCAGTGGTTCGAGCACAACATTGTCAAATCTTTATTTGCGCGATACTCCCTTGCGAACCTTGATTATGGAATATTACAATGGTGACAAAAAGCAGGGAACAAAAGTTACTCTCGAAGAGTACTCTGATGAAATTCACCCAAGAATGATAAAACGCATTGATGCTGAAACCATACGTTGGGATTCGACGGCGCATCAATGGGTTGTCATGGATTGCATAGAAAGAGTGAGTGATGAAGGAATTATGCGTTCTCGGCATTATAGCCAAAAAACAATTGAAATGACGATGTCGCATCACGATATTATGCAATTGCAGCGTTCACCGGAAGAAATGAATCTTGATGAGATAAAACAGTATTTGGCAGTAGTTTCGCAGGGTGGCAAAGATGTTCGCCGCCAGCTTATTGATTATTACGGTCAATTTGCTTTCCCTTTTGCCAATGTGATTGTCGTTTCCTTCGGTGTGGCATTTGCCTCCGTTCGCCGCAGGAATGGCTTGGCATTGCAAATAGCTGCCGCAATGATAGTTTCTTTTGTCTATTTGACCTTTTTGAAAATAGGGCAGGCAATCGGCTATTCGTATGCTTTGGATGAAGCTCTCATCGGCTGGCTTCCCAATATTGTGTTTTTTTTCGTGGCACTCATCACTGTGTGGCGCACACGGTCATAAACCTTTATTTTATTATCCCATAGTTAGTAATAAAGACGACGGTTTCGATTCTTATCAATCAAGAAAATTGTCAAAATCACTATGCCATAATTATAGATTGTGTGGTCATTACAGTTTCTTGTTGCTTGTAACGTCATAGTTTCCCACTGATAATGAGGATAGTATCCACTTCCGTATGAATGAACATGATACTCACAAAAGAACAGTTAAACCAATTGCGTGAAACGGCAACATCAGAGGAAAAATCAATAGTATTTACTAATGGATGTTTTGATATCCTTCATGCAGGTCATGTGACATATCTGCAAGAAGCCAAGACTCTTGGCGATATATTGATTGTTGGCTTGAATAGTGACGACTCCGTTCGCCGACTGAAGGGTGCTTTGCGCCCCATCAATACTCAAAACGATCGGGCTTGTGTGTTGGACGCATTGCGATGTATTGATTATGTGGTTGTTTTTGATGAAGATACGCCATATAATATCATAAAAAGTGTTC
>JAFLBY010000265.1 GCA_017302855.1 Candidatus Kapaibacterium sp. | reverse complement strand
TTCATTATTGCTTATGCTCTTTTTGTCAGCGCATGAATTAGGGCATTATTTCGCGGCACGCTACCATAATATTGATACATCACTCCCCTATTGTTTACCCTTTCCCATACCGGGTTTATCGCCCTTCGGCACCTTTGGAGCATTCATCAAAACACGTGAACCTATTCCCTCAAGAAAAGTGCTTTTCGATATCGGCGTTGCAGGTCCGCTCGCGGGGTTTATCGTCTGTTTGGGCATACTTATCATCGGTTTTCTTACCCTGCCTCCTGTCGAATATCTTTATTCTGTTCATCCCGATTATTTGCTCAATGGCGGACATATCACAACCCACGGTATGTTCTTTGGTGACACAATACTCTTCTCCGCACTGAAAACACTTTTTATAGCACCGGATACATTTTTTCCGCCAATGAATGAAATATATCATTATCCATTTCTGTGCGTCGGATGGTTTGGACTTTTTGTTACGGCACTCAATATGCTTCCGATTGGTCAATTAGACGGCGGTCATGTGATATATGCAATGTTCGGTGAAAAACAAGTTCGCATTGGTAAATTCATCTGGTGGATATTGCTTTTCATCGGATTGGGCGGTGTCGCCGGCTTACTCCGTTCTGTCTTACAAGAACCTTCGCCCGATGCGCTTTATACAGTTTTACAAACGGGTTTACTTTCATTCTTTTCATGGATTGATTCTTTTGCACCTTGGTTTTTTTACTGTTGGAATGGTTGGTTATTGTGGGTATTTATTGCTCGCTTTGTTATGAAAATAAAACATCCACCTGTGCGTGATACTGCACCTATAGGCACAACAAGAATGATAATCGGCTATATTGCATTGCTCATTTTTATTCTGAGTTTTTCCTATAATGGAATTTACTTCATCAGTCCAAACGGGATGCCCGGAGCATTAGGATTTTAATCCGCAGAAGGGCTTTTTTTTTCGTGCTTCATCAGGGGATAAGCACATTCATATCATTTTCTTCACGATATGTCACAACATTTTGACTCTATCGTCATTGGTGCGGGCTATGCCGGAGCTGCCGCTGCTGCATTATTAGCTAACAATGCCAAAGATACTTTACTCATCGAGGCACATTATGCTCTCGGAGGTTGCGCTTCCTTTTTTCGTCGTAAACACTTTTTCTTTGACAGCGGCGCAACAACGCTCAGCGGTGTATTGCCCAATCAACCACTCGGGCAATTACAAAAACAACTCGGCATCTCTTTTCATTTGTCGCATCTTCCCATTGGAATGATAATCAAATCGAAACAAGGCGATATCATACGTTATGCCGACAAAAATCAATGGATACAGGAATGCAATACACATTTCCCCCATCCTCAACAAGCTGATTTTTGGAATGAACTGTATCGGTTAGAAAAAAAAGTATGGGACATTGTTGCGAATAATCCATTTTTTCCACCAGCTACCGCCACAGATATTTTTCGCCTTGCAAAACCAAGTAATCTGAAAGGTATCACATTGCTCAAAGGGATTATCTCGCCTCTTGATGCACTCTTGAAACATTACCGCTTGCATGACAATCCGCAATTTCGGCGATTCATTGATGAACAACTCATTATCAGCACACAAAGTTATGCCGACACCGCGCCATATATCACGTCGGCAATGGGACTCACTTACCCTTCACAAACATATTATCCCTATGGCGGCATAGTCCAACCCGTCAAAGCAATTATCAACTCATTCACCGATAATGGCGGCACTTTGCGCACCAATGAAGCCGTTACCGCCATCCATAAACAGAAAAATACTTGGCTTATCCATACATCAAAAGAAAAAACATTTACCGCAAAAAATCTCATATCATCCATTCCTGTGTGGAATATGCCTTCTATTACTCATGATGAGGTGCGTCAATATTATCATAAAAAAGCAAAACACTTCGATTTCTCTTGGGGAGCTTTTATGGTATATTTTGCCATCGAAACGAAGGAATCATTGCCCACCGCTTATTATCAAATCCACACAGAGGAAATAATTCCTCATTGCCAATCACGTTCATTTTTTGCAACTATATCGCTTTCCGATGATACCGGCAAAGCACCCGCCGGATGGAAAACCGTGACTATCTCTACCCACACACTCACACGCCATTGGATGGAAATGAATGATCATGATTATCATCACGCAAAACATCAAACCCTTGAATATATAATGCAACATTTCGACAAACATTTCCCGCAATTACGCCATTGTAAAAAAGAATGGATAAATGCCGCCACACCGCGCACTTTCTCACATTATACCCATCGTTTGAATGGCAATGTAGGAGGCATCCCCCATTCGATTAAACAAAATTTCCTCACTTTACCGCATAATGTCACACCATTCAAAGGGCTGTACCATATTGGCGATTCGGCTTTTCCCGGACAAGGAACTCCCTCTGTTGTTTTGGGGGCATCCAATGTCGTGCAAAGAATTTTACAAGAATAAATGGTGCGGGAGAAATAAGTAAAATCTCAAGAAAACGCATATAATCAATAAAAGAATACTTGCATATTCAATTATATCACTATTTTAGCTCTATATTTTTTGTCAAGTCTTCTTGGGAGATACTTATGCGCACGCTCTTGTCACTCTTCATTGTCTTTATTTTTACCTGTTCTACGCTTTCCGCTCAATGGCAACAATGCAATGGTCCGTATGGAGGATTCGTAACGATGCTCGCCGCAAATGATGAATATATTTTTGCAATATCGGATGCGAACGTCATATATAGATCAAGCAATAATGGTGTACAATGGAGAGAAGTCAATAATGGGAAGCAGTGGGAAAAAAACTATTATGGAGGACAAACTACCTATTTTCTCACACTTTTTGTTAATGGTAAAGACCTCTATGCGGGGACAAATGTGGGGATATTTATATCAACAGACAATGGCGAAAATTGGGAAAAAACTAAGTATGATACTTTAAAATCTACCTCCGTATATTCGATAAATGCTCATGGCGAACAAATAATTGCCGGAACAAAATTCGGACTCTATATATCAAATGACAAAGGAAATTCCTGGAAGCAAACAACATTAAAAAATATAGATGTAAGAGCTATTTTTGTTAATCAGAACTTGTGGCTTGTCGGTACAATGGATAACGGTGTTTATTTATCAACGGACAATGGTGTGAACTGGAAGCAAAGCGGCTTACTAAACAATGATGTCTATTCAATTGTTGCCAAAGGTGATACTCTCTATACAAGAGCAGCAGATGGAATTTTTATCTCTATTGACAATGGTATAACATGGAAACAACTGATTAAATCATCATATCATACACACCCACTTATCGTGCACGATAGTATTCTCATTTTTGGAAATGGGCTTGATATTTTTATGTCCCATGATGGCGGCAATACATGGAAGAAAATTGAAATAGATCTGAATTACTATTCCCCAACATGCTTTCTAAGCCACAAAGGAAACATTATTGTTGGAACATATAATGGTATTTTTGCCTCAACGGATAATGGAGAAAACTGGACATGGAATAATGATGGTTTGAATGCAGAAAATGTACGTGCACTTGCCACAAGTGGAAACACGATCTTTGCATCAGGCAACAGGGGGCTATATGCATCAACTAATAATGGTGAAGATTGGTCATTAATCAAAGACTATATTAATGTGTCGTCAATCC
>JAFLBY010000264.1 GCA_017302855.1 Candidatus Kapaibacterium sp. | reverse complement strand
ACAGTTATTAATCACCAAAATATCGGGGCGATAATGCAGGAATTTACTTCGTTTATCAAAAAACGCAGTATCATATTCATCACCTTCGCTTACAAAAAAACCACTGCGAGTATTGTGGTAGTCTTCAGTTACGGGGCGACATCCTTGAGAAAAATTTCCGGGTATGGCACCAATAAGAAAACCGGGTTGTTTTCCTGCGGATTCCAATAACCATGCAGTAAGTGATGAAGTCGTCGTTTTTCCGTGCGTACCACTAATAACAATGGATGTATTTTTATGAATGAGAACATTTTTGACAAGTTCCGGCATAGATATCAAAGGAATATGATTGTTCAGTGCATATTCGAGCTCAATATTGCCACGACTAATTGCATTGCCGACAATGATTGTGTCCGGTTCGGTTCTGCGTAAATTATTCTCACTGTAGCCCTCAAAAAATTGAATCTTTGATTCTCGGAGAAAGCTACTCATCGGCGGATACACAGCAGTATCGGAACCGGTGACGATAAAACCGTATTGTTGACAAGCTACGGCGACAGCCCCCATGGCGGTGCCCCCAATACCGATGAAGTGCAAATGTTTCATGAATGACCTTTGATTTCTTGATATTGTAAACGATAGAGCTTAGCATATATGCCACCAAGCGCGAGTAATTCCTGATGTGTACCTTGTTCTCTCAATTCACCTTGATGCATCACCAAAATACGGTCTGCTCTTTGGATGGTCGAAAGGCGATGGGCAATAATGATAGAAGTTCTGCCTTGCAGCATAGTTTCGATAGATTTTTCAATAAGCTGCTCTGTTTCGGTATCTATATGCGATGTTGCCTCATCTAATATGAGAATAGCCGGATCGGCAGCCAAGGCACGACAAAATGCTAACAACTGCTTTTGACCGGATGAGATATTCGATGCTCTTTCCATGAGTACCGTATCGTATTTGTTTGGCAATTGTTCTATGAAATCGGCTGCACCGATGGCTTTTGCAATTGCATGAATTTTTTCATGGGTCACTTCATCGTTGCCCATTGCAATATTGTCGGCAATACTTCGCGAAAAAAGAAATGCGTCCTGCAAAACGATGGCTATATGTTGGCGCAATTGATTGGTCGGTATGGCGCGAATATCTATGTCATCAATTGTGATTTGACCGCCTTGAAATTCGTAAAAGCGCGTGATGAGGTTGATAATTGAGCTTTTTCCTGCGCCCGTTGCTCCTACTATGGCTACAGACTCACCCTTTTGTACAGTAAAAGAAACATTTTTCAGTATAGGTGTGATACCATCATAAGCAAAATTAACATTCTTAAAATCAATGCTTTGTCTAAAATTAGGTAATGGTTTTTCATTGTCATGATTTTCAACATGTGCTTTTGTGTCAAGAAGTCCGAAAATACGCTCCGAAGCAGCCATTGCACTTTGCAGAGTATTGTATTTCTCCGTTAAATCGCGGATAGGGCGGAAGAACATTTCGGAAAATTGAATGAAAGCTACAAGCATACCAACAGTGACTTCACCAGTTATCAGATGGCCTGCCGTGTACCATAGAACCATCGCCAATGCAGTCGTACTTAATAGTTCGACGACCGGAAAGAACAAAGCATAATAAAAAACGGAGCGAACTTGATACTGAGTATGCAATTGATTGATTCCGTCGAATTGTTCTAACTGTTGCTTTTCTTTACCCAAGAGTTGTATAGTGATAATGCCGGAGATACTTTCATTGAGGAAAGTATTCATTCTTGCAATTTGCTTACGTATTTCACTATAAACTATGCGTACTTTTTTACGGAAAATGACAGTTGCACCAAAGAGAAACGGTAGCACAAGAAGAGTGATTATCGTTAGTTGCCAACTTGTGAGGAACATATACACGACGATACCAATGAGCATCAATATATCGGAAATCATCAAGACAAGCCCTGATGAAAATAACTCATTGAGTGCTTCCACATCATTGGTGACGCGAGTGACTAACTTTCCAACCGGATTTGTATCATAGTAACGGAGTGACAAAGTTTGGATATGTGCATACAGTTTGGTTCTGATATCATAGAGCACACTTTGTCCGACCCATTGCATAAGAAGGGTCAATGAGAATTGTATCGCTGCGTTCACTATAAGTACCACAGCAATAGCAATGACTATCCATAGAAGTCCTTGTGCATCATTGGTGTGAATATATCCGTCCACTGCTTTGGTTGAAAGGAAAGGTCGTAAAGGAGCTAAAGCAGCGGATATAAATGTTAAAAGCAAGGCAAAAGTAACTTTGAAGCGATAAGGACGCAAATATGCGATAAGTCGCCTCAATAAAGAGTAATCAACCTTAGAGTAGAGTTGTTCATCAGTAGAAGACATAGAAATGCTGCAAACTTCCGTCAAAAATAAAAAAAGCGGTTTGACTCAATGTCTTACCGCTTCTTAACGTGACCCCGGATGGGATCGAACCATCGGCCCTCTGATTAAAAGTCAGATGCTCTACCGCTGAGCTACGGGGTCATGCCACCTCGTTAAAGGGAGCGCAAAAATAGTGCTATTTTTGAAACTGACAAGTAAATAGATCAAAAATAATTGCTCACAGAGCGTCAGTATTGTGACCTATACCCCAAAGGAACTACCACAACCACATGTTTTTGTTGCATTTGGATTGTTGAAGGTAAATCCGCGCCCCATAAGTCCGTCGGAGTAATCTAAAGTAACCCCCATGAGATAAAAAATACTTTTCGGGTCAATAAATACCTTTACGCCATTCGCATCCATAACTTTGTCATTCTCTTTAGCAGCAGCATCAAAACCCAAAGTATAAGACATACCGGAGCATCCGCCACCTTTTACACCAACCCGCAAACCATAATCGTCGGGAATGGTGTTCTGAGCTTTAATATTGTGAACTTCACGCAATGCTTTGGCTGTAATACGAATATTGTCGTTTTCGTCCGCGCCTTGTATTTCCGTAGAAAGACTGACAAATTCAGGTTCTGTAGTGAGAATCATTGTATCTGCCATATAAGTAATCCTTATGTTATTATTGAAAGTAATGCCAAATCACGTTTTAACCGTAATTTGATTGCAAAATTACTCCGAAAAGTCAATTTTGAAGATTCCAAGCCTCTTTTTCAACGAAACGGTGGAAAAAATGGAACAAAATCACGCTTTTGATGGTATAGGGGGTGTTGGGTAAATTCTGAAAACTGCGAGATGAAAGCAAAGAATTCTATCATTCATTCACTAAATTCTGCATATACTTTACATGAAGTTGTTTCTAAACATAATTCTACTATCGTTTCTAAGTTGTTTGTCGGCTTATTCTCAGGTTCTGACAGTCGTCACACGCAATCCTATGCCCTCATCTTTAGCAGAATGGCAAAGGGATCGCTCTTTAATACAAGTAGTGATTATCAATCAGGCAGGAGCATCCGCTAAGCCGAATTGCTTTATTGGATATGTCCTTAAAGATGCAAATTCGGGTAAAGTAATTGCGCAATCCGACAATAATCACCCTGCTATCCCACGATTTTCCATACCGGCAGGACCAAGTACGATAACAAGATTGGGGAATCAAGTAATCAATGAAAACTCAAGTATTTTTGATGCATCAATCAGGACACAAGTAATTACAACCAATTCAATACCTGAAGGAAATTATGATTTTTGTGTCACTTTGTTTGATGAGCGA
>JAFLBY010000263.1 GCA_017302855.1 Candidatus Kapaibacterium sp. | reverse complement strand
TAATTTCTGGTACTTAACCGGTATGCCCGATCCCGGAGCTGCTTTGCTTCTCATTCCCGGCGGAACTATATACAGAGGGAAAAAAGTACATGAAATTCTTTTTGTCACCCCCCGCTCACCCGACCGCGAGGTATGGGTCGGAACACGCTTAGGATTGAACGAAGCAGACTCAATTCTTGGAATTACTACATCCGAAGATATTTCACTCTTGCATACAGTGCTGAAAACAGTACTGAACAATATTGATACTTTATGGCTCACAGGATTGCCTACTGTATCATTTCTCCCCCCTATTCTAGATAAAAAGACATTTGCAGAATCTGAAATTAAATCATTTCTACATAGGGATTTTCCGGAATTGTGGATAAAGACATCTTTACCGTATCTAAACGAATTACGAGAAATTAAGGATGAAGATGAAATTCGCCTCATGACAAAAGCTATTGAAATTAGTATGGAAGGTCATAAAGCCGTCATGCAGCAAGCAAAAGCAGGTATGAACGAGTATGAAATTGAAGCAATTATGGAATATACTTTTAAGCGGCTCGGTGCTGAAGATGTCGGATATCCTTCTATCGTCGGTTCAGAGTACAATGCCTGCATATTACACTATATCTCGAATCGCAAGCAGACATCCAATAATGATTTAATTCTTGCTGATTGCGGTGCGGAGTATCAAAACTATACAGCAGACATCACAAGAACATTTCCGGTAAATGGTAAATTTACCAAAGAACAAGCGCAAATTTATGCTATAGTATTAGATGCTCAAAATGCCGGTATCAAAGCTTGTAAAAAAGGTAATGAATTTAGAGCACCTCACAATGCCGCTATGGAAGTTATTACAAAGGGGCTTTTGGAACTTGGTATTATTTCTTCTGCGTCACAAGCTCGATGGTATTTTATGCACGGTACCTCCCATTATTTAGGTTTAGACGTTCATGATGCCGGAACATTCAAAGAATTAAAAAAGAATTCCGTGATAACCGTTGAACCAGGTATTTATATTCCCAAAGGAAGTCCATGCGACAAACGCTGGTGGAATATTGGGATTCGAATTGAAGATGATATCTTAATTACGGACAATGAGCCAATTAATTTATCGGAAGCATTACCAAGAACAATCCAAGAAATCGAACAACTCATGAAAAAGTAAATCTATGCCATTACCTTTAGAAATATTAGAAGAATTGCGCGAACGATTTAGAAAAGAAAATCCGCATCTTGATTTGCCTCCGGCTCGATCTTGGACTCAAGAAGAAATTGAACAAAAACGCGCAGAAATTCTTAAAGAAGAAGAGATAAGAATCAAACAAGAAAGAATAAAAGAAACAGCAGAGAAAAAAACGAATGTTTTTGTGCGAGCTTTGCAAAAATATATTGATCAAGATACAAAAAAAAGATGAAAACTATTGATTTTACGAAATATCCGATGCCACGAATGAGGCATCATGTGAATCCGACATTATATTTACCGTATGAAAGTCATCACAAAAGACCATATTGGTATCCGCCTCTGATAGAACAATATACATGGAGTGATAATTTTGCAAACAGCAATCCCCCAACAGTATTGGATATTGGATGCGGACGCGGGGGATTCTTGTTACAATATGCTCTGGATAATCCTCATATCAACATTTTAGGGTTAGAGTTACGAAAACAAGCTGTAGAATGGATTAATGGAGTCATCAAAGGCGAATCCATTGAAAATGCAGCAGCTTTCTGGTATAGTGCCGTTAACAATTTACCATTCATTGAAGATAATTCTATTGATACTGTCTTTTATTTTTTTCCAGATCCTTGGCATAAAAAACGACATCATAAGCGACGGTTATTTTCCACAGAATTTCTTACTGAATTAGATAGAGTGATGAAACCCGATGCTTGCTTATACTTAATGACTGATGTAGAAACTGTTGATGAATATCAACAAGAATCTATAAATGAACATAATATTTTTACATTCCGTTATTGCGATAATGATGAAGAGTGGAATTTACCAAGAACAGATCAAGAAAAATTTTCTTTGCGTAAAGGTATTCCCTACCGACGACTGATAGTTACAAAAAAGAAGAAATGATATTTTGACAAACGTGTAAGATTATGCAAAATATAACAACAGAAACATTACTCCATGCATATTCACATGGTTATTTTCCAATGTGGAATCAATACGAAAACACTATGGAATGGCATAATCCCAATCCGAGGGCATTTTTCATGCTTGATGCAATAAAAGTATCAAAATCTTTACGACAATCATTAAGAAAAAACAGTTTTTTTTATACTGTTGACAAAGCATTCCCTGAAGTAATTCGTGCATGTTCTGACAGACCCGATTGTTGGATTAATGATGAGATAATTGAACAATATTCATTATTGCATCAAATGGGGCATGCGCATTCTTTTGAAGTGTGGCACAATAATATGTTGGTCGGTGGATTATATGGCGTTGCAGTTGGCGGAGCATTTTGTGGCGAATCTATGTTTTCAAAACAAACCGATGCTTCAAAATGTGCATTTATCTACTCATGCGTGTTCTTATCAATGTGCCGATTTCATTTTATAGATTCACAATATTTAAATCACCACACTGCAAGTCTTGGCGCTTTCGATATAGAAAAAGACCAATATTTTCGGTTATTAGAAAATGCTATATCAGCGGGGCAACTTTTTCAAAAAGAGATTGCCGACTATATTTCTCATCCTTTGGATTATCTTCCAATGATTACAGGTGGCTTACAATGAAATTATATACTACTTTTATTCTTTTGCAGGCACTCATATTTTCATCGTGCGCAAACATGCGTTATGATAAAACTATGGAGCTGATGTGTGAACCTCCTCCTATACCAAAATGCGAACCTAAACTTTGGGCCGGAACTCCGTTTGATACAACAGAAAAAGTGAATCAAACATTTTTACGCATCAGAAAAATTCGCGGTGCTGACTCAGATAGTAATGAGTGGAAAATACTCGTTAATAATATGGGTGTCGGAAGTATGACAGTTGGAAATTCTCATGTGGATGCGGAACGATCCATAGAACTATCCACTACGTTTCTTTCTGTCGAGAAAAATACTTCATTTCCTCGCACTACTAAAGCAACGAACAAATATCAATCTGCGGGATTAAGTGCCACTCTATCTTCTTCACCAATTCATTCTCAATCGCATCCCGCCGGAACATCAATAATATATATGTCATCATTTGTCAAATTAGGTTTTTCCGATACTGCTTGGCAATCGCATCCGGCAGTGACACCTGATAAAAAATATCTTTTCTTTGCATCGAATATGGATGGTGGCTTCGGTGGCACTGATATTTGGTTTTCGCCAATATCAAATGATACAATTTTTACTCCGGTAAATTGTGGTGCATCAATTAATACACCTTGTGATGAAATTTGTCCATTTATCAGTGAAGATGGAACGATGTTACTGTTTTCTTCAGCTGGGCACGAAACATTAGGCGGCTATGATATTATGTATTCTGAGCTTATGACAAATAAACTGACAGAGAAAAGTTTTTCACAGGCAAAAAATTTTGGCGCGCCGGTCAATACCCCTTTCGATGAAATATTTCCCACTTCAAATTCCCGGCCCCGTTCTCAACTGTTTTACTCATCGAATCAGCCCAAACTGGGCAATGCATCCCAAAACAATTTTGATATGTTTATATTGAGAGAATTTCAATTCAACA
>JAFLBY010000262.1 GCA_017302855.1 Candidatus Kapaibacterium sp. | reverse complement strand
TTGATTTTAATTTCTCTATAATGCACGATTCGACACATCCACAACACATAACTTTTGTTGGTACTCCCAACTGCGGTAAAACGACTTTGTTTAATGCGCTTACCGGATTACATCAAAAAGTGGGCAACTTTCCGGGTATAACTGTTGAACCTGTCATTGGTAAAATTCAAATTCAACACTCGACAGTGCACTTGATTGATTTACCCGGTATCTACAGTTTTTTGCCAAAATCTGTTGATGAACAACTCAGCGTGGATGTTATTCACAATAAAATTTCGGACTTACCCAAAACAGAATATATAGTTGCTGTCTTGGATGGCAGTAGTTTAGAAAAAAGCCTCTTTTTGTTTTCATTTATTGCAGAACTTGGTTTGCCGACTATTGCTGTCTTAACAATGGTAGATGAAATTAAAGCAAGAAATGGCATTCTTGACGATATCACGCTCGAAACCATATTAGGTGTTCCGGTAATTCCCGTCGTAGGGAAAAAAGGCATCGGTTTACAAGACCTACGCGATTCACTTCATCAGACGGACAAATTTCTCGTTCCAAACACTATTGTACAAGCTTCTGCAAATATTGAACAGCGACACACTGCAGTGCGTGAGATAATTTCTCAAGTACTCACAATTAGAGAAGACAAAATAACAGAAAAATTAGATTCCTTTATTTTACATCCTATCGGTGGTCCAGTTATTTTTCTCATAGTACTTGGGTTATTTTTTCAGTCAATTTTTACATGGGCTGAGCCATTAATGTCCGGAATAGAATCGCTTTTTTCTTATACACAAGATTATATGCGTTCTACCCTACCGGATTCGCTGCTGCGTGATTTTATAACGGATGGTGTAATTGCCGGTGTTGGCAGTGTCATTGTTTTTTTACCACAGATAATTTTACTCAATATCATTATTGTTTTTCTTGAAGATTGCGGTTATTTATCAAGAGCAGCTTTCTTGATAGACAGAATTATGGGAATTTTCGGTTTACAAGGCAGGTCATTTATTCCATTATTGGGATCATACGCTTGTGCAATACCGGGCATAATGTCCGCACGGATAATCCCATCGGAAAAAGATAGGATGGCAACAATTATGATTGCTCCATTGATGACATGCAGTGCACGTTTACCCGTTTATACTTTACTTATTGCAGCATGTATCCCGTCGATTATCGTAGGTGGTATCTTTTCACTGCAAGCGATAGTACTGGCCGGTCTATACTTCTTGGCGGCAATAAGTGGTTTATGTATTGCACTTGTATTTAAAAAAACACTTTTTCGTGGAGCAACACTCCCCTTTCTGCTCGAATTTCCACCATATAGAGTTCCCTCTTTACCCTCATTATTGATAATTGTATGGAACCGTTCAAAGGAATTTATTAAAAATGCCGGTTCCATTATTTTGCTGTTTTCCATTATTTTATGGGCATTAACAGAATTTCCGAAAGCTGAAATTCCCACAGGCATGACATCATTACAAGCAGAGCGCATACAATTAGAACAATCCTATGCAGGAACAATTGGAAAAACATTACAACCTATATTCCAACCTCTCGGTTTCGATTGGAAACTTACTATTGGTGTTATTGGAAGTTTTGCTGCTCGCGAAGTATTTGTGTCTGTTATGGGACAGCTGTATAGTGCCGATGTTTCGGACAGTGATGCACAATTACGAACAATTTTACAACAAACTATTCCTTTTGCTACAGCCATAAGTGTGATGCTATTTTACGTATATGCTTTACAGTGTATTTCAACTATTGCAATAATTAAAAAAGAAACCGGCTCATGGAAATGGTCAATGATAGCATTCGCCTATACATTTGTGTTGGCATACACTACAGCACTCATCGGGTATAATTTGGTGAAGTTGATTTGAAGTAGTATATTTGAGTACAATAACTGTTTAATATACAATCTTTATTCAACCATGAAAACTTTTTTACCAAACATTCTGTGCGCCCTAATCTTTGTTTTTTCTCTAAACTCATGCTCAAAAACCGACCCAACTTCTCCAGATAATGGAAATAGCACCTCAACGCTATCCGGTAAGGTTATATACAATTTCGGCTTAGATGACAGAGATACAAATCGAATTATATATGCGTATGACTTACAATCAGGTTCAAATTCACCTATTGTCAAAGGAAATGTTTACTGTTTTACTAAACCGGAAAAGAATAAAGTACCTTATATACGATCATATTTCAATAATGCAATGAATAAACACCTTTATCAAATTGAAATTTATGATTTTCTTGCAAATAAATCCGATATTATAAGTTCCACAGAGCGCAACCCTATGAAAAATATTTTCCGTGGCTACAGTTATGTGGCATTAACTCCTGACGCAAAAAGTATTGTCTATGTCTTCGACTCAACCAATACAAATACGACTTTATATCAGAACAGAAAACTTGTTGTGAGAAATTTAGAATCAAATCGAACGATTGTCCTTGCCAAAGAAGTTGCAAAAGAACAGTACTTCAAAATATCACCGGATAGTAAATATATTGTATATTTTGGAGGAGAAGGCAGTTCCAGCTTCGGTAACGACGAAATCTATATTTCATCACTTGACGGGACATTTGAAAAGAAATTAGATGTTGACACTAAGTATATGTATGATTTTGGAACTTGGTTTGAATGGTCTCCGGATAGTAAATACCTTATATGCGTCAATCAGGAACGTGATAAAATTATCGTTGTGAATACAAACACTTGGCTCAAAGAAAAAGAAATTGATTGTAGTTCAACAGGCGGAGTAGTCGGCTTCCCCATTTTCATTGATAATTTATCTATAGCTTTGATTTCGATTAAAAGAGAAAATCAAAAAGTTACAACAAGATTATTTTCATATTCATTGATTGACAATGTTTTCACAGCATTAGATGTGAACATAGAGAATGAGTTACTTTTTAAGCTTAATCCAACGGCGAAGAACGGAACACTTGTTTTCTCTACTATACCGACTAATGCTACAGAATTAGATATTTTTCGGAACAATCAAATATATTTATATAATGCTAAAGATAAATCTATAAAGAAAATCGGTGAAAAATCATCATTCGATTTTTTCCTTTTTGATTAATAACAACATTGGACATATTATGCAAAAAACTATTCATAATATCTTTTCTCCACCGCCGGCTCATACAGTCGGAGATGGTTTTCATGTACACAATTTTTTTCCAAGTGGAATAAATCAAGGTATCTATCGCATGAGCCCTTTTTTCCTGCTTGATTATGGCGCACCATTCTATTTTTCACCAACCGACACACCTCGGGGCGTGGATGTTCACCCCCATCGTGGTTTTGAAACTGTGACAATTGCCTATAAAGGAAGTGTTGCCCATCATGATTCTGCGGGTAATAGCGGTATAATTTACGAAGGTGATGTCCAATGGATGACAGCAGGCAGCGGTGTGCTTCATAAGGAATATCATGAAGAAGAATTTACACGTAATGGCGGCATTATGCAAATGGTGCAATTATGGGTTAACTTACCGGCAAAAGATAAAATGACCCCACCAAAATATCAAGCCATTAACCATAAAGATATTCCCACATACCTTTGCGATGATGGCAATACTTCGATTGAGATTATTGCCGGTGAATATCAAGGTATTCAAGGTATTGCTTCAACATTTACGCCAATGCATGTGTGGAATTGCAAAGGTAATGCCCAAACAAATACTATGATTACCTTGCCTGCTCATTACAATACCGGTATCGTTATACTTGATGGTACAGTTTCTATCAATGGC
>JAFLBY010000261.1 GCA_017302855.1 Candidatus Kapaibacterium sp. | reverse complement strand
GGTGGAAGCCGACATCGAGATCGTCGGCTGTGGATAAGTGTAGGTCCTTGCCTGGTTCGTTGACCTCCTCGATGGGTTTGGGATGGTATCATCGGGCAATTTGATTTTTTTGGAGCGAAACGCTGCGGTATCGGCAAAATACACATCTCTGCCGGTCATAAAAGGCACAGAACCATTCGGCAGATCGCTTACTCTGATTTTCGGACCTTGCAAATCGGCAATGATGGGTATATGGAATCCAATTCTCTTCTCTGCTGCACGAATAAAATCCACATATTGTTTATGAACACTATGCGAACCATGCGACATATTTAATCGGAAAGCATTGGCACCCGCATGAAGTAACTCGATAATTTTTTCTTCAGAACCTATAGCCGGTCCCATCGTACATATAATTTTGGTCTTCTGGTCTAAAAATGGTGCTATGTGCATAAGTGCTATGGAATGGTGTTGCAAAATTGTTAGCAAAACTATGGAACAAATGGCTATTGTTCTATGAAATATGGAATAGTAAAATTGCATTCCCTCAGAACCGTGGCAGCAAATTCGGCATAGCCGAAGAATTTTATTCATCAAATTCGTATCAAAAACTTCATTATTGAGCATATTTTTTTAGATTTGACGCTTGTAATTGTGTTTTAGACAGTTTGCAGTGTTGTTTCATTCTTTGAAAGTGGTCGCATGTTCGTCATTATCGGTATAGTTGTCGTCTTTGGTAGTATAGTCGTCGGGTACACAATGCACCATGGCGACCTTGCTATTTTGTGGCAGTTAAATGAGTTTATCATTATCGGCGGGGCTGCATTGGGTTCCATGCTTATTGCCAATCCAATGAGCGTAACCATAGGTGTATTTAAGGGTGTAATCGGCACACTCAAAGGAAGTAAACTTAACAAAGGAGCATACTTAGAGTTAATGCAGATGTTGTTCGAACTTTTCAATTTTGCCAAACGTGAAGGGGTTATTGCCCTTGAACCGCATATAGAAAACCCTTCATCAAGTTCAATTTTCACTAAGTATCCGGCATTTCTTGGCAATCATCATGCTACCGATTTTTTATGCGACACATTGAAAGTAGTGCTTGGTGGCGGTGCCTCGCCGTATGATTTGGAAGAACTCATGGACATTGATCTTGAAACAGCCCATAAGGAAGAATTACAGGTTCCGGCAGCATTGGCAACGGTTTCCGATGCTTTTCCCGGTTTGGGTATTGTGGCGGCGGTGCTCGGGGTTATCATCACGATGGGTATTATTGATCAGCCACCGGCTGTCATTGGTCATAGTGTGGGCGCGGCTCTTGTGGGGACATTCTTCGGCGTATTGATGGCGTATGGTGTGGTGGGACCTATTGCCAAGAATATGGAAAATGCAGTGCATGAAGCAGAGCATTATATGACGGCAATAAAAGTGGCTTTACTGTCATTTGCCAAAGGGTCGCCCGCTTCTGTGTCCGTAGAATTTGCCCGACGCAGTATCCCTCCTCATATTCGACCATCGTTCAAAGAAACCGAAGAAGCAACCAAAAAAGCACGATAATCTCATGAAAGAGAATTTTACATGGAAAATACAGAACAACCCATAATTAAAAAAAAGAAAAAAGCTGCTCATCATGGTCATCATGGCGGTGCATGGAAAGTAGCGTATGCCGATTTTGTGACGGCGATGATGGCATTTTTCTTGGTGATGTGGATTCTTGGTCTTAGCGATGCGACTAAAAAAGGGGTAGCACAGTTTTTTAGCGAGCCCGGGGCTTTCAGCTTTTTGCAAGGCAAAGCATTGCCCGTGGCTATTGATAATGTCAAACCAACAGCAGGGCAGGGCAAAGAAGACGGCAAAAAATCAGGCGGTAAAGATGCATATAAATTAACCGATTCCATGCGTAAAGCAATAGTCGTGGAAAAAATTCAAGACTCAGCACGAATAAAAAGTTTAGAAAAATCTGTTAAAGATCAAATTCAAGAATTAGCAAAAAAAGATCAAAATTTGTCCAAATTAATCAGTTCATTAAATGTACAAATAACTCAAGAAGGGCTGCGTATTGAATTAGTAGAAAATGAGGAAAGTGTATTTTTTGAAGTAGGAAGTGCTCGTCTTAATAAACAAGCGATTACTTTATTGCAGCAACTTGGAGCAGAGGTGGGTAAAATCCCCAATTTTGTCGAAATCGAAGGACATACCGACACTCGCGGTTATGGTAAAAATACGGGTTATGGTAATTGGGAATTATCGGCAGACAGAGCCAACAGTGCCCGCCGTGTGATGGAAAGCAATGGACTTTGGGAAGGGCAAGTCATTGGCGTAAAAGGTTATGCAGACAGAAAATTACGCACTCCGGAAAATCCTTTTGACATCAGCAATCGTCGTGTGACAATTTTGGTTCGTTATAAATCCGATAATGAAATACTCCCACGATAAGCACAAACCGGATTGCAATCCGGCTCACGCAATGTTGCAGAATAAACATACCACTTCGACATAAACCCATTCAGAATTTCATCTGAATTTCGACTTAAACCTATAAGGTTTCAAAAACCTTATAGGTTTGGAAAAAACATTGAGAATTTGGAAGCTGACTATTTACCGTACATACATAATACATTCATTTTTTGTATAAAATCCTGAGCGGAAATTAACTATATATATCCCATTTGCCAAATTTGACAATGAATATATCAATTGATATTCTCCGCGTATGTCCACTCGCTGTATCGGCTCTCCAACAATTTCACCCATATTATTGATGAGTCTAAACTCTGTTTTTCCATCTAAGCCCGCCGTATAATCAAGAATTAATTGATTATCTTCCACACGACTTGTCATCGTATAGGGTTGTCCTGTCGTCACTGTTCTGCCTTCTATAAAACAACCGCCCATGCTTATTGTTGCCTTCGACGGGGCTATGCGATAACATTCATTCGTCGTTTGGGTTGAGGTCAGTACCGTAAATGAAGATGAATCGCCTAAATATGTATCTGCTTCAAATCGCGCTATTTCTTGTTCCGATGGATAAATATCTATGCCTTTTCCACGTATAGTCACATATTCAAAGCCCTCTTTTTCTTCTGTTTTTTCGACAATAAATTCACCATTTATAAGGGATTGTAAACTCTTGTCCGTATATTTCATAAAACGTGAAGGATAGGATATGGTCATTACTATTTCATGTAAGCCAGATTCTTTATTTTCCATAAATAAACGAACAGGTATGCGACTGCCGGCAATTATATCGGTGGTATCATGTGGGCGAATATTCGCGCGTTTTTCTTCATATTTTCCTTGAATAAATACATTCAGCTTGGTGGATTTGCCCTCCCCTATGCTATATTCCGCGCTATAAGTACCTTGATTTTTTTCTATCATTGTTATTGAGATTGTACAAATATCATTGCGTGATAATTGTGTGCCCGGCGGAACAGAATATTCCACAAAAAATGCATTCATATTTCCGCGTATAAAAATCGGTGATTGCACCGTCAACGGATTATCCGATAAATGGATATATGTTTTTTCTGTTGATATAGTTTCGCAATCCAATGATGCCATAACTGTAATGGTATCTTGTGTTTGAATGACACAACTGTCCACATATACCCATACTTTTTCACTCGCTATACAATTATCTGCATCATATAATAACACCGTATATTCCGTTGATTCTGTGGGACTTGCCAATGGAGAATCGCAATCCGTACAACTTAATCCTTGTGGCGGTGACCATACAAATCGTCCATTGCCTCGTGCCCACATCTTTGCCGATGTGCCGCGACATATTGTTGTGTCCGACGATACTGTAATTTGTGGGGTATTTATCGTGATAT
>JAFLBY010000260.1 GCA_017302855.1 Candidatus Kapaibacterium sp. | reverse complement strand
TTTTTTTCTTTAGCATATCGAATGTCGTGAAGCGATATTTTTGAGATTCCATAGTTAAAAATTTCTTTAGGATTGACAAAAACTCCAAAAGCATGTGCTGCTATTATAGAAATTTTGAATTTTGCATCAAATGCTTCAACATCAAGATACGGATTGCTTTCTGCAAAACCACAATCTTGTGCTTGTTGTAATGCCGTAGAATATGAAAGATTATTCCGAATCATATTTGAAAGTATATAATTTGTTGTTCCATTTATTATTCCTTCAACGGCAGACATTAAGTCATTATCATAGTATTCTTCAAGATTTCGGATTATTGGAATACTCGCGCAGCAAGATGCTTCGTAAAGAAAAGAAACATTATGTTGTTTCTGTAAAATAAATAATTCTTCAAAATGCTCGGCTATCATTTTCTTGTTTGCCGTCACAACCGACTTACCGTTCATAATGGCTTGTTTTACAATATGGTATGCCTCATCTGCATCATCAATAAGCTCAACGACCAAGTCTATGTCAGGATTATAGAGAATGTCATTTTTATCGTACGTAAAGTTTGCCATCGAAATCGGACGATTTTTATTTCTATTTTTTACACAGATTTTTGTTATATCTGCTTTCATTCCGCGTGTTTTTTGTAGCACATCGTACAGTCCTTGTCCGACACATCCAAACCCAAAAACACCAATGTTAAGTCTTTTGTTCATAAATTAGTTATTGTTCCAAAAATTTCGAAATAATTGATTGTAATTGACTGTATTCAAGTAAAAAACCATCGTGGCCATAAAGCGAGGTCACTGAATGAAATTCAGATAAATGTACATGACGTGCTATAAATTCTTGTTCATGAATTGGAAAGAGAATATCCGAATCTATACCAATGACACATGACTTTGCTTTTATGCTGTTTAATGCCGATTCGCAGGAAATTCTATAACGTCCAACATTATGAGAATCCATTGACTTTGTTAAAGAATAGTAACAATGCGCATCAAAGCGTTGTACTAATTTATCTCCTTGATATCGTTGATATGAATCGGCATTAAAGCTGTCAACGTATGCATCATGATCTTTTTGTGTTGAATCAAATGTTGCGTAATGTCTATAGGACAGCATTGCAATCGCTCGTGCTGCTTTTAAACCATTCTTACACTTACCACATTTAGGTGAATGAAAATCAGGATCTGACTCCAATGCCATACGTTGGGCAGTATTCCACGCAATGCCCCAAGGTGAATGTTGAGCATTTGTAGCAATAGGAATAATATTGTGAATGATATGACTTTCCATTATTGCCCATTCAAGCACTTGTTGTCCTCCCAATGAACCACCTAAAAGACAATAAATTGAGGTGATACCTAAATGTTTACGTAATAGAATATGTGCCTTGACGATATCACGAATTGTAATAAGCGGGAATGATGTATGAGACGGAATCGAAACGCCGCTTTTAATGCTACATGGAGACGTTGTTCCATAGCAGGAGCCAATTATATTTGCACAGACAATAAAATACTTTTCAGGATCAAATAATTTATCTTTTCCAATTAAACCATGCCACCAATCTTTGCAATCAGAATTAGCAGTCAGGGCATGACAAACCCATACAACATTAGAACCATCCTCAGCAAGAGTACCGTATGTATGAAAGGCAATCGTTAACTCTGGTAAAATTCCTCCATTTTCAAGGATAAATTGTTCTCTATGATGATAAAACTGAGCATCTATGGGTGGTATCATTGACATTTCTCCAACGCTTGTTGAATATCGTTAATAATATCCGTATGATGCTCTAAACCAACGGAGATTCGAATTAAACCCGGAAGTATCCCTACATATTGTCGTTCCTCTTCTGTAAGCTTTGAATGTGTAGTTGAAGCAGGATGAGTCACTATTGTCCGAGTATCACCTAAGTTCGCTGAAAGAGAACACATTTGTAATTCATCAATAAATCTTTTACCATTGTCAATCCCACCTTTTATTATGCACGTCACAATTCCTCCACCTAACTTCATTTGTTTTTTTGCCAGATGGTACTGTGGGTGTGATAATGAAAAAGGATACATTACTTTCTCTATATATGTATTGTTTTCAAGATACTCTACAATCTTTTCTGCATTTGAAGAATGTTTTTCCATTCGAATAGCTAAAGTCTCTAAACTTTTTGATAATAGCCAAGCATTAAATGGAGACATTGAAGGTCCAGAATGACGTGCAAAAAAACGAATTTTTTCGATAATTTCTTTTGATCCCAAAATAGCACCACCTAATACTCTTCCTTGACCATCTATGTATTTCGTTGCAGAGTGAATAATGATATCTGCACCGAATTTTGTTGGATTTTGTAGATAAGGCGTGGCAAAACAATTATCAACAATGAGCAGTATCGAATGTTGATGACAAAATTTTGAAAGTAATTCTAAATCAAGGATTTGTAATCCCGGATTAGATGGAGTTTCACAGTAAAGTACTTTTGTGTTCGGTTGTACAATCTGTTCCAACTTTTCTATTGAATCAGATGTAAAATATGTATGTGTAATTCCCCACTTGGGAAATAGTTTTGTAAAAAGTGTATGTGTAGAACCAAATACTGAAGCGGAAGATAAAATATGATCACCGGATTGCAATAAACCCATAAATGTCGCAAAAATTGCCGCCATTCCTGTTGCCGTCGCTATTCCATCCTCTGTTTGCTCAAGAACACATAATTTATCAATAAATTCTTGAGAATTCGGATTAGAAAAACGACTGTATATATTACCTGCTGTTTCGTCAGCAAATATGGCTCGCATAGCTTCTGCATCATCAAATATAAAACTTGATGTAAGAAATAATGGAGCTGAATGTTCCTTATGTGAAGTTGTCTCAACTTGTGTTCTAATAGCAAGGGTTTCCGGTTTATAATGTTTCATTTATTCTCCATCGGTAATATTGATGCCATTTAAAATAATTTCAGACCAAATCACAGCTGTAGGTTCTAATGTCTTAGCAACAGAACAATATTTTTCGAGTGATAATTGGACTGCTCTCAGAACTTTGTCGAGAGGGATATCGCCCTCAATTGAAAATGTGATAAAGATTTCCTTGAATAAAGAAGGGATGGCATCTTTTTCGCGAGTTCCATGTAATGTAATGGTGATATCTGTTGGAATATAATGTTGTTTTTCAAGTATCGAGACAATATCTATTCCGCTGCAACCACCAAGTGCTGCAAGCAGTAATTGCATTGGTCGCAGCCCTTTGGCGTTCTCTTGAACACCATCCATTGTCAGCGATTGCCCTTCTTCATTCGATGCAAGAAAATGAAAAGGTTCACTTTGTCTTTTGACTGTTACTATCATAGTACCTCCAAAAAAAAAGCCGTTCTGATGAGAGAACGGCTCGATAAATATATGAATTATATATGTTTAGAAACCGACTCTACACACGGTGATACATCATACACATTGCCATGTGCATTGAATCTATAGTGCTATGTGAGAGTGTTAATTTCATGACGATTTCAATTGATGAATGCGAAAATACAGAAATGTGTCAAACTGACAATAGAGTGACGTGAAAAGTATTGCGAAAAAGTAATACGAAGGAAACATATATGTAACATGTATATAAGAATTTTGCATTAAATATTCGAGAAAACTATGGGCACATCTGAAATCTTTTCATTGAGTTTACCGACATTTTTACGAATTCCAATAGAATTTCTTTTGGGTATATTTTCTCTCCGTAAGATTTATCATGCGTCAATATCGCGAAATCTTAATATCTACGATGCTATAATAGATGTCATGAATATTGATGTGCAAACAAATCGTAGAGAAATGCTGAAAATT
>JAFLBY010000026.1 GCA_017302855.1 Candidatus Kapaibacterium sp. | reverse complement strand
GGTACCGTTAATGCCAAAAATATTATTTCTATAGGTGCATTAGATGATGATTTTGATGGTGATAATGGCTGGAGTGGAAAAGTACAATTCGCTATAGCACAACGTCACCCTAACAGAGCAGATCAATCCACAAGTCAGGCAATGGAAATGGATAATGATGCGAGCGGCTCAACACGCAAACCACTCACCTCCCCTATTTTTTCCAATATGACTTTAGTCGGTCCTATCAATGATACTTCTAAAGTGCCGAATCCTCGTTATGGTGCTGCCATACAAATACGTCGCAATGCCAGAACATCTGTTTTCAATTCAGCAATTCTCGGCTGGGGACGCGGAATGGAAATTGCACAAACCACAACGATGAATGCCGCAAAAAATGATTCCTTACAATTCCGCAATAATGCAATGTTCGGTATTCGTTCTACTCTCTTAAATTTGGCAGGCGGCACTCCACCGACAGGCATGACAACAGAATGGATGAATACTCCTGCATTTAATAATACAATGGATAAATCATCACCTCAAAAAGCAGGTTTACAAAATCCTTTCGAGATTGTTGAATTTAATCCTGCTGCAATGGATAATTCCCCACTCTTAAATGGCGCAAGTTTCGTGCAAAATGGTATTGTTGACATTGATGATACTTATTTTGAAAAAGTACAATTCCGCGGTGCAATGGGATTACAACGCTGGGATGCCGAATGGACAGAATATGATCCTATTAATGCTGAATATAAAGCACAACAAGGTCCTGTTTCTGTGAATGAAAACAGCATAAATACTTCTGATATTGTGGCATCGGTTTATCCTAACCCCACTCATGATAAATGTATTGTGAAATATCAAACACGCAAAGACGGAATGGTAAAAGCACAGTTTGTCAATGCTATGGGCGACATTGTTTCTACATTCTTTGCCGAGCAACAACAAGCGGGATTTTATCAATTCAATATTAATGTTCAGGATATGCCAACGGGATTATATTTTGTTCGTATCGAGTCTGATAATAACACAATGACTATACCTGTATCAGTGTATAAATAATTCCTTTTCCTCCTACCCCACACGGAAAAGCGGGCGTATTTCTTCGGAAATGCGCCCATTTTTTTTCAAAACATCGCTATTTGGATTCATTCTGAATAGTTACAATTTAATATTGAATCAATAATGTATCCATAAAATTCCGGTAATCTCCAAACGGTAATTTTGCGAATATTATTAACATCTTTATTTAGAGGAAAAATGAAAAAATCTCTACTCGTCGGATTATTATCCGTTTCGTTAATTTCGCAAGCAGCAGGCGCAGAATTTCCTACAAAAGTTCAGCCGAAATCAATGATTCCATATTTAACACACAGCATCGTTGTGCCACCATCACCCTTAAAATATCAGGTTTTATTTATTGGTGGTGTGCATGATGTGCAAACTACACCCACATACGGTAAACCCGCAGGCGCAACCAAAGCCAAACAATGGCATGACTTTATCGGCTTTACAAAAGCTGATGCAACAAAAGGTGAAACAGGACTTGGTTGGATTTCTGTGAATCATGAAATGGTTCAAGCCAATGATAATATCGGTGATGGCGGCGGAATGACCGTATTCAAAGTGGCAAAAAGCGGTGACTCAATCGTCGTCGTTGATCAATCACTTTCTGATGGTCGTACAGGAAAATATTTTAATGTTGATTTTGTGAATACAGTTGGCGAAACAGGTATGAATTGCGGTGGTATTCAAAGCCCTGATGGTCGTATCTGGACAGCAGAAGAATGGTTCCGCAGTGCAAATAATGATGGCACAGGCGATGATATTTTCCAAAAAGGCACAGGTGTGCGTGATACGGCAGATTTTACGATTGGCACGACAACTCCTAATGGTTTCCCGGGATACAATGGCACAAAAATCAAAAAATACCAAAACTTTAATTGGATGGTAGAAATTGATCCACGTACTGCAAAAGCTGTTCGCAAACAATATAATTGGGGTCGTCAAGGATTTGAAGGCGGCGAAATTCTACCCGACAATAAAACAGTTTTTATCGGCGAAGATGGCGATGCGGGTTCTTCACTCCTTACAAAATTTGTTGCCGACACACCGGGCGATTTCACCAAAGGAAAAACATATTTATTTAAACAAAAAGAAAATTCATTCCAAGGTGATTGGATTGAAGTGCCACAAGACCTCAATACAATGATGGATATTCATACATGGGCAGCAAAAAATAATATAACCGGTTTTACACGTATTGAATGGTTAGCTTATGATAAAAAATCAAATAAATTATTCATGACAGAAACAGGTTCTGATGCTCCGGGTGCGACAATTAAAAAGAATATTGCAGCAGGTTTTCGCATTCCTAAACATTATACAGATATGGCAACTGCTGCAAAAACCAAAGTTGACAGCAGCAATTTTAATGATTATTATGGCAGAGTTTTGGAACTTGATGTCGCTACAAATGAAGTGAAAAGTTTTCTTGAAGCCGGTCCGAAATTAGATGACAGAAGACCGTTCACAGCATATCCTGACAAACATCTTTCTAATCCTGACGGTATTACTGTTTTAGAAGTAAAAAATAAACGTTATCTTATTATTCAAGAAGATTTAAATGGTTCGACATTCGGTCGTGTTCCTTTCGGCATGAGCAATCGCAGTTGTGAGATTTTTGCTCTTGATTTGGACGATGAACCAAAAATAGAAAATCTTACACGCTTGGCTATCGTTCCTTATGGTGCAGAAGTTACCGGGGCACGTGCAATAGACAATGGTAATACATTATTATTCAATTCTCAACACCCTAGCTCTTACAATCAATACCCTTACAACAACTCGGTTACTGTTGCTGTCTCGGGCTTTGATAAATTAGTAACTGGTATTAAAGAATTAGATGATAATGCGCAAATAAAAGGGATTAAAGTCTATCCTAATCCGGCATCACGCGAATTACGTTTCGACAATACTATGGACGCTGCTTTGTACAATAATGAAGGCAGTAGAGTACGTGTTGTCCGTAATGCTAACACTATGGACATTTCCGATCTTAATGCAGGTGTCTATTTCTTAATGAACAATGACGGCGACACAAAAAAAGTAATTATTGAATAAACAACACTAATATTCGTAAAAACCGATGATGTACGTGCATCATCGGTTTTTTTTTATATGAGAGACCTATGAAAAAAATTAGTATAATCGGTATTTTTCTTCTTTTTGGATTTACCGTCATCACCCCTACCTCACAGTTTACCATGACTTCATCGCATGTCTTGAGAAATTCGCTATCTATTGTAGAATCTTCTTTACAAAGACTCAAAGATATTGTCAAGACTCAGAACGAAGACAGCATAAAAGCGTTATATCATATCAGCAGAAATAATTACAAACAGTGTGAATTTATCATTGAATATTATGATGGGGCTTTAGTATCATCAATAATCAATGCCGCTCCCCTTCCAAAATTAAATCCATCATCGGCGCAAACTGACATATTGGAACCTCATGGTTTTCAGGTATTGGATGAAATAATATACGCAGACGATCAATCACTTGAACAACGTTCCGATGCCATCATCAAAGAAATTGATTATATACTCCATTCTCTTCATGATTTTTCGCTGCTTGCTCAAGGCATACATATAGAAAAACGACATCTATTAGAGTCAATACAATTAGGACTATTACGTGTTGTTTCATTAGGTATTACGGGTTTTGATACACCGGGATCGGATAATGCCATTGGGGAAACATCATTTGTACTTCAGTCAATGGCTCAGTATATATCTCTACTCCAGCCACTTTCGACTCAAGAAAAAAAATCACTGCAACAAACCGTAACGCTCTGCAAACAAGCATCACAATATTGTAAAAAAAATAAGAATTTCGATACGTTCGACAGGGCATCTTTTATTCGTGAATACGCGGAACCATTATATAAAAAAATTCAGGCTCTCTACACTGATTTTTCTATTGAATATTATGATGAAACAACAACAAGATCATCGTCAATAAATTTTCGCAGCCCATCACTTTTTTCCACGACACTTTTTTCTGCTTCATACTATACCCGACAAATGCCGCAAGATATTAATGATACACGAAAATACTTAGGTAAACTCTTATTTTTTGATCCCATACTTTCACGAAACAGCGAACGCTCATGTGCTTCATGTCATCAACCGGAAAAAGCATTTACGGATGGTTTACCAACAAGTATGGCATTCAATAAACAAGGTAATATCTTACGCAATGCCCCTACGCTAATCAATGCAATCTATGCAGGACGCTTATTTTATGACTTACGTGCCCATTCATTTGAAGATCAAGTGCAACATGTGGTGACTGATGAGAATGAATTTCATACAGATTTCTCAACAATAATTTCTGATGTATCATCATCTGATGAATATAAGGAATTATTTAAAAAATCATTTCCCGAGATAAAACATAACAATATTTCACCATATACAATCAGTGCTGCCTTAGCAGCGTATCAAATGACTCTTGTGTCGTTCAACTCAGATTTTGACAAATATATGCGTTCTGAAAAAAAATCAGTCTCTCGCGAAGTAAAAAACGGCTTTAATCTTTTTATGGGAAAAGCAGCTTGTGGTACATGTCATTTTGTTCCAACATTTGCAGGCTTGGTGCCGCCTCGGTTTACCGAAAGTGAGTCTGAAATATTAGGTATTCTTCAGCAATTTGACACTCTCTCACCTAAACTTGACACAGATGCAGGCAGATATGCGGGTCATGCCAAAGACCAAGTTGCCCTGTACAAAAGATCATTCAAAACAATGACTGTTCGTAACAGTGGATTAACCGCACCATATTTTCACAATGGAAAATTTAAGACTCTTGAGCAAGTTCTTGAATTTTATGACCACGGAGGCGGAGCAGGATTAGGATTGGATGTTCCCTATCAAACGTTACCATCCGATAAACTTCATTTAACGAAAAATGAAAAACGTGATATTATTGCATTTCTTCACTCATTAACAGATACAACAGGTTTGACAAATAAACCGAGTAAACTTCCTGCCATAGAATCGCAGAAAGCATCAGGCAGGACTATTGGTGGTTTGTATTAAATGATTGAACTATCCACTCTTTTTTATATTCCACCATTTTTTGAATAAGGTCATAAGGCATCGGTTTATTCAAGGGAAATTGCACAGAACCTTTACCTTGTTTATAGTGAGATAATTCTTCTGCAAAATATTCATGAGCTGAAGGTGTGGCATAAAGACCGATATGTGTTTTAAATGCAGCAAAATATAGTAATGGTTTACCCCGATACGTATAAGCCGGCATCGAATATGCAATGCCTTCTTTCGCATCGGGTACAGCCATCAAAACAATACTTCGGATATTTAGTAAATATTGTTGGATTATTTCCGAATACTGTGATATATATTCAGCGACATTCTCCGCTTTTTTATTTGTTTTTTTCATAGAATGTATTGCTTTATGCTCTATAATTATTTTGCGCGTAATTCATTATATGCTTTTCTCATACCTTCATATAAAGGTAACATCATACGAACAAAAGCTGACCTGTCTTGCGAAGCTGCAATAGAGCGTTCATGTGAACCCTCATGCGTGAAAATGTCTAAGGGTGCATTATCATTTTCCATTGTCTCAACAATGCATTGTGCAATCTCATCAGCAGATTTCATTTTAGCCAAAGGTGCCAATGCTATCCCCTTTTCTCGGGCAATAGTGCGTGAATATGCAATTCCTTTTGCAAACAGATTACCAATGGGCATAGTTTCTGTGACATCAGCCCACTCAGTAAGCACACCATCAGGGCATATAACATGCGTCCTAACATTTGTACCCGCCAATTCAGCCGCTAATCCGGCATGAAATCCAACAGCGGCATGCTTTGCAGCAACATAAGCACTATTGTAAGGAAATCCCATCGTTCCCGCAACACTCGATACCGTAATGATGACACCCGTATTTCTTGCTTTCATCGAAGGCAAAACTTCACGAACAGCATACCACAAAGAATAGACATTCAAAGAAAACATTGAATGAAGATGCTCATCGGTTGTATCCTCTACTGCCCCCGTATAGCCACGTCCGGCATTATTTATGAGGACATCTATATCACCAAGTTCTGATTTTATGTGAGTTAATGCGTCAACAACAGATTCCTTTTTCGTGACATCACACTCTATCGGTAATAATTGAGCACCGGTATTTTCAAGTGATGCCACAATGGATTGCAAACGATCATATCGGCGGGCTAATAAAGCAATCTTTGCTTTTTTTTCGGCACATTGTCGCACCAATGATTCACCAATCCCGGAAGATGCGCCGGTAATGACTATAACAGTATTTTCAGTAATCAACATACAATTCTCTTTTTTTGAAACAAAATGATGAAGCAAACTTAGAAAACTTCTTGAACATACACGCTAATCTTTTGTCGAATAATGACACAAACGTATCTTTGCACAATGTACGAAGGAGTTGATAATGACAACAGCACTTACTCAATCGGATTTTCTGGAAAAAATGGTCGAATTTGGATTTTTCGACCGCATAGAAGGTACATTGCCGGATAACTTTACCTTGGTCTATGAGATTGCACGAATACTCGAAGATACCAATCACCGCATTACCCGTACATTATCGCCAATTATATGGAACGACGGTGAGGGAACACCACCACCTCGAAGCCCCGAAAGTACTATTATACCCAATATCCCTGCTTCCGAAGAATATGAAGCCAACTTGATAGACTCCTATCGTGATATAGCCAGAATTTATCCTCATCAATTTCTTTTACCTGATACAGTTTTTTATCAAAAATTAGTGGAACGTTCTCTATGGATGCCCAAACCGCGAGTACCACGCAATTATCGTTATCAAAAAGATGCCAATACATTTGCGCCGGACAGCAGAAAACAAAAGATATATATTTTGTTCGACACATCGCGTTCCATGCAAGAACATTTTCGCATTCATGTGGCAAAAGCATTAGTCTATTTTTTTCTCAAAAGAAATAAGCAAGAACTTGGCACGATATTCTTCCGAACTTTCGATGCTGAAATTGGTGCATTACATAGTGCCAACAATGCAGCACAATTTGATGAATTAATGTCTTTTGCAATGCATGTACGAGCTGTCGGTGCAGGAACGGCTCTTTCCAAAGCATTAGAAACTGCCATTATTGATATTCATCAAGTAGCAACATTGGCAGAAACAGAAATTCTGGTAATCACCGATGGTGCTGCGCATATTGATGCAGAAAAAATTGGCAATTTAATGGGAGAAAATATCATAGTAACTTGCGTTAAAATTGGTAACGCTACCATTGAACCGGATCCACGCTTCATTGACACACTCATTAAAACAAATTCCTCAGAACAAGCACAACAAATACGTAAAATTATCGAAAGAAAAAAAGATTTAGAAAAACAAGTATATACAGTAAGTGCCGAAAGTCGAAAAAATGCCATTCGTGGCGAAATTGCCCACTGCGATAAAATGATACAGCAACTGACAAGCCGTCTAAGTACAACGGTAACTGCAACGTATGGTAAAGAAATAGAACAACTTGCAAAAGTATTTATTCAAGTGCAAGATATTAACTCCGAAGAAATATTTGGTCATGACGAAGAGCGTAAACAAACGCTGGAAGCTCTGGCTAAGGAAATGGTGGATACTCTGCAAAATTCTCCCTCCGCCGAAGACTTAAAAAGAGCAGCCATAATTTTCGATCACATAAAACTTTTTACAGACCACAGTAATGATGCTGAAAATCAATCCCTTGATGCAATTAATAAAGAACTCAAATCTTATTTAGATAAATTACTTGCGGAATCAACCCAAAGACAAATGGCAAATGTGGAATTTTCTGAAGATGATAAAATACAAATTTCCAAATTATTGCAATCACGACGCACAATTATGCAGAGAATATCTCTGATGAAATTGTTGCGTATTCTCTATAAAAAATTACGAAGAACATTTATTCGTTTCAGACAAAAACGACGTTATAAAGTCTAAATAAAAAAATCACCCCATTTTCATGGGGTGATACATACATGAATAAATAATGTAGTGATACTTTATCGGGCGGGTAAGAGAATAATTTTTCCTGTAAATGTTTCTGATTGGCATCGAATTCTGATAATATAGACACCGGCGGACAATCTATGTCGCAAAGAATCCGGTAGTGCAATAGTCAAAATATTACCCTGCAATGAATACCATCCGGATTCTAATATAATACTTCTGCCATCAATGCTTTCCAAAATAACTTCCGTACATTCAGTGCCTTGCTCAATCTCATTGATTGTGATATATATATGCTCATTGCCTGACAAAGGGTTAGGAAAAATACGCAATTTATCCGGCACAACTTGTTCCAATTCCGGAACCCAAGTAGTTGTATTGCCATCATCATCCTCTTCTTCGGGAGTAAGGTCGGCAAAGGATGTAAATTTTGTGACAATCCCATATCTGATTCCTAATGAAATTATTTCTTTTTTCCATTCATTCCATCGTGAAGACCCCTGTGGTTCAGAATTCATCATGCGTAACAGTTCGTTTATTTTGTAAGTAGCCCATACTTTCGGTGTAAACTTATCAGTACTGCTGTCGGCAGATAACACAAATGAATAAGTAAACTCAACAGGGTTATTTCTTCCTTCCGCTTTCAATGTTAATTGAATGGAACCCGGCTCAGAATAGATTCCTGTAATAATCATTTGTTCACCCATATATATATCTTGCATAATAAGCGGATAAACCTCTGTAATACCGGGTCTTGACCAGTGTAATGTCAGATTTTTATAAAGAGGATTTCTGATTTTTGAATACAAACTGCCAATAGTACTTTCTGTTTCACTTGAATTTGTCACAAATTCAGCTAAGCCATTATTATTCATCGCAATGTCATTGAGTACTTTTTTATCAACATCAGAACCGACCCCAAATACATATATGCGAGTATTTTTATTGTTTGCTGCTTTTACTGCATTTTGATTAACAGACGATTGGCCATCCGTAAGCAGTACGATGACATTTGCAGTTTCGTTACTCATATCTTGAATCAATCCCATGAGTACTGCATTTTGAATATCTGTACCGCCTTCTGCATATAATTTGTCAATAAAAGTTCGTGCATTCATTACATTATCCGGAGTTGCTTCCACTAAAGTACTGCTAAATTTTCTGGTACTGCTGTTAAAAGCAATAATATTAAATACATCGTGATTGTTGAGTCTGTTTATGCAATAATGGACGGCTTTTTTTGCATTTTCCAATTTTTCACCCACCATACTTCCAGAAACATCAATGACAAAAGTGAACACTTTTTTAATCACATTATTTTCATCTTCTTGAATTTTCGGTTCAATCATCAATGTCATATATCCCTGCTTTTCTTTCGAAGGCATATTACTATAACATACAACCCCTAATTCATTTCGATCAAACCAACAATCCATGCGAATATTCTGATTCGGTATCAGCATCTTAGATGTAATTGTCACCACTGCACTGTTGCTATCACGTATGATATCGGGTTGGTACTGCACACTTTGAATATCAAGTATTTTTCGAGAAGATGCAATTTCACATGTATAAGTACATTGAATTTCTTTTGGTTGAAACATCTGCAAAGAAAGTGGATATATTACTATGACCTTCCCTGCCGTATATTCAAGTAATTCTATATATGTTATTTCAACACGTATGCTATCTTTGAGGGAAACAGAGTCCTTAAAAGAAAACATAAATCCCGAATTAGCAAGATATTGCTTTAAAGGTGTCGGATAAGTTTGAGTGCCGCCGCTATTCGATTCTCCGCCCTGCACAGTATCCATTGGGCTGCCGGTAATTGTTGCTTGGTAATTTTTACCCTTAATAGTCCATTGAAGCTTTGTTACAACGGCTTTCGGATTGAGAGAAAAAGCATATTGAAACATACTTTTCTCCTTCGTTGCGGCAAAAAATGTTTGAGTTGAAACAGTTTCTGCAACTTGATCTTTTATTGTTGTGTGGACATTCACTTCTTTTGGTAATATGACCTCACTATTTTTTTTACTGATTAAGATACCGGTTGCTTGCATTGAGTACGAAAGCACAAACAAGCATATAAACATGATAGTTTTCATGATGTTTATTGAATATTAGTGAATAATATAAGGTACTGTTGAAAATTGTTGATTATTTACATTGATTCTTACAAAATACATTCCGGCAGGGATTTTATTGCCATTCATGTCAAATCCGTCCCATTGCAGTGTATGTTCTCCAAATGTATAATGATCTTGTGCAATAAGTGCGACTCTATTACCTAAAACATCAATGATTTCAACCAGAAGAGTAGCATTGTCTGTATGTATTGAAATTGAAAGTGACAGATTACCATCACCGGGATTTGGAGCAATAGTGTGCACGGTAAACAATGAATTATTACGAATATTGTGATTTTCAGCAATATTGGTTGTATTATCATCAGGATCAGCATAAAGAGCTGTGTATTTCGTGAGTATATTAAATCTTGTACTTAAATCAATGATTGCATCAATGAGTTCTTTTTTCTCACCAAATTTTTGTATTTGATTTAAGAGAAAATCAATTTTAGTTTTAGCCCAAATTCGTGATACGGACTTATTACCTTGTTCGGTATGAAAAGATACTTTTTTCGAAAGTTGAAATTCCTCATTGCGTATTTTTCCCTTTAAAGTGACAGTATAATCACCGGGATCTTTAAATCTTCCAAGATGCGTGATTTGATTACCATAAAAGAGATCGGGTAATTGTTGCGGATAAGTATCGTTAATTAATAAACCGCCATACTCAATAGTTAAATCGGTTAATATTGGTCGTGAAATTCTCTCTAAATGATTTTGAACAATGATAGACATGCTATCTGTGTTATTGATAAACATTGCATAGCCGCCGTGAGCAATTGCAAGTTCATTCAGAAATTCTTTACTTGGTTCATTACCAATCCCATACACATATATCCGCGTTTTGTTTGTATTTATTTTTTTGGACGATGCAATAATTTTGGCAATATCAAGCTCACCCCAAGATGGCATACCGTCAGTAATAAAGATTGTACTATTATTTTCGGTGGAGTCAAAATCTAAGTTGAGTGTGGAAGTTAAAGCTTCGTCAATATTTGTAAGTCCCGCTGCTCCAATACTATAGATAAATTTTTTCGCTTGTTCTATATTTTCTGAACTAGCTCTTACCAGCTTAGGCTGAAACATTACCACATTTGTGCTGAAAAGAACAACATTAAATTTATCATTGCTATGAAGTCGCTTGAGAAATTCATTGAGAGTCTCTTTTAATTTTATAATTCTCTCGCCCTCCATACTCGAAGATACATCAGCCGTAAATACAATTGTCCGTGATTCTCCGATTGTTGCCGTACGCAAGTAGCAAAAAAGCCGTCACTGCCAATAGAATCGGTTGCTTTGGGCAAATAAGTGACAACATTCATTTCCACACCATCACGCTGATATTCAAATCGTAAAGTATAATCGCGGTCAGGCGTAAAATTTTCATCACCGTATTGTATGGAATATTCTCGGTCTGAGATTTTTGTTATTTTGTTTTCGGGAGTATTACCATGACTTGGTGATACTAATTCACGAATCATAGCAGAGGTTTTAGTACGTATTTTGAGCGAAACTCTTTCCAAAGGCGAAGGTGACAATCCAGTTGTACGCAATAAAAATTTATAATTAATTTTACCATATTCATACGGTAATTGCTCTATATATGTAATGGTAAATCGCACATCGCTTTTTGGATTAATTGGTGCAATATTCATTTTAAATACATTATCCCCAAAATATTGCAATAAAGCGGGATCAATATATTTCCGTATTTTTTGGTCATACAGTTTTTGAGCTTCCTCTTTTACGCGTATTGATGCCGTATATTTCTGACCATTAAACCAATATGCCATATCGGTAATAACAGCCCCCTCAGGCAAAGGAAAAATAAATGTGGACTCCACTAAAGCATTTAATGAATTGTGGAATACTTGATCGACAGTAGTCGTCGCAACCTGATTGTCAATAGTTGTGGTTGCATCGAAGGTTCTAATACTGATCTGTTGATGAGTCATAGAACTATTGAGCGGTCTTACATATAATGCACCGGTAGCTCCGGCACGCTCGTACACAGTCAGAAGTAGCAAAAATGCTATTACAGATGCTGTTTTCATATCACCTCACACATTACGATTATTGGAATTGTTCTTTACTTCGATTGCAATATAGGATTGTTAATAAAACATGCTACCTTTACAAAACCTTAGCAAGTCGTGAAAAACAACGTTTGAATTGCTCCATAAGTCAATAAATTAAATGTAGTTACATACATTTAAAATCGAGTGATATCATTCTACTTTTGCTTTTGATTTTATAATCCTGTCAGTCTTTTTCTTCATTTTTTTTACATGTACGGCTTTCTATTCATTGTAAACATAGGTTTTCCACATAATGAATCAAGAGTACTTACGTCCGAATGAGTACATTTTTCCCTTTTTTACAATGAAAACACTAATCATAATCAGCAGCACAAGAGAACATTCTGTGTCGGCAGCAGCGGCAAACGACATAGCTCGCCAAATTCAGGAAATGGGTCATTTCGTTGACATCATTGACCTTCGCAAAACGCCTTTACCTCTCTTTTCGGAGCAAGAGCGTACGGAATCGCTCTTTTATATGATGCAGGATTTAGTCCATAATGCTGATAATATTATACTTACCACACCTGATTTTCATGGTTCAATGTCGGGTGCTATGAAAAATTTTCTCGACTATTTCTGGACGGAATTTGCCGGTAAATTGTTTGGGATTGTGTGTGCCTCTCATGATAAGGGCTTGACTGCTATGGACCATATTCGTACAGTGATACGGCAATGTTATGGTTGGGCTTTGCCGTATGGTATTGGCTTATCAGAAGCAGAACTTTCAGACTCAGGCACAATTGATAACCCACATATTAAAAAGCGACTATCTATGTTCGCACGCGATATGGTAACGTACGGTTTACTTCTCAGTAAGCAGCGTGCAGAAGATTTGGGAAACTCAGAACCGACTTTTATGGCTCGTTATCGCACCATACAGTGAAACAATGCTGTAACTATTTTCTCTTTCTTTTGTCAATAGCTCAATAATTATCGGAGTTACATAATGCTCATCAAACATACAATTTTCTTGTTACTGTTCTTTGTTATGACTGTGGGCACCACTGCCCAAGTAATTCCGGGAAAGCTTATTGTTAAATTTAAGAACAATTCTGCTGAATTGAATCAATGGTTAGCACAAAGCCGACAAGGAAGCATTCAATCATTACATACATTGATTGGTGAGCATACTTCTCAGCCCTATATTCGTGACGCACTTCTTCAAGCACTTCGTAAAAGAAAAGAGCTTCGTGCTGTACAATTACGGCAATCAGATAATCTTCCACTCGAACGTATCGCCGTGATTGAATACAAGAGTGATGCAAATCCTATAGTGCTTTCTTCCAAACTTCGCACCGCTTCTTTTTGTGAATATGTTGAACCATTGTACGAACGACAATTGGTTTCTTTAAGCCCTAATGATTCACTTTTTAGCGATCAATACTCATTATTATCAATCAAAGCTGTTGAAGCATGGTCTATTATTCCTTCGGGCAGTTCTGTAGTCATTGCAATAACGGATACAGGGGTTGAACTTACTCACCCTGATTTATCAGATAATATATGGGTTAATCAAGGAGAAATCGGTATAGATAATACAGGCAGAGACAAAAGAAGCAATGGAATTGACGATGACAAAAATGGTTTTACAGATGATTGGCAAGGATGGGATTTTTTTAGTGATATCTCAAATGCAGGCGATAATTCTCCCATGCCGGGTAATGCACACGGTACGCATGTTGCCGGCATAGCTGCTGCTATAACCAATAATAATAGAGGAGTTGCCGGCACTAATCCATTTGCAAAAATTCTTCCTGTCAAGATTGGACCGGACAACCCCAATTCACTCTCCGTAGGATTTGGCAGTGAGGCAATTCTGTATGCGGCAACATTAGGAGCAGATATTATTAATTGTAGTTGGGGAAGCAGCGGTTATCAACAATCCGAACATGAAGTCATTAAAGAGGCAACCAATATCGGAGCATGTATCGTCGCTGCCTGTGGCAATGATAATGCTAATGCAGCCTTTTATCCCGCCGCATATCCGGAAGTATTATCCGTTGCATCCGTTAACCAACTTGACGGTCGTTCCGGTTTTTCTAATTTTCATACAAGTGTTGATGTTTCAGCGCCGGGTAGCACTATTATATCTACAGTACCTGTAGGAACTTATGACTATAATAGTGGCACGTCTATGGCTTCACCAAGCGCTGCTGCAATAACCGGCTTAGTCAAAATTATGTACCCATCATATACACCGGAACAATTACAAGAACATATAAAATCCACAACAGATAATATAGATTCTCTCACGCAAGAGGTACAGGGACTATTGGGAACAGGACGCATCAATGCTTACAAAGCTGTTACAGAAAAAAATGTACGTTCTGTGCGTTTATTGCCTGTAACATTACGCGATAATAATGATGATATATATGAACCCGGTGAAACAATTATTGTTGATTTTACCATAAAAAATGTATTGGCTCCACTTGTCAATGCTACATGTAAAGTAATGCCCCCCAATGATTTTTCGATTAGTATTTCGCAAAATGAATTTAACTTAGGCGCAATGTCCACAAATGAAGAAAAATCATTTTTTGATAAATGTACAATATCAATTCCCGCAAATTGTCCGCCGGATTACACTGCCGTTTTTCCCGTAATTATTACTGATGGTAATAATTATCGCCGAACAGAATATTTTAGTGTTTTATTAAATCCTACGTTTAGAACAATTAACGGCAATAATTTTTCACTCACATTAAACAGTCGCGGTAATTTGTGCTATAATGATTATCCCGCCAATACACAGGGCATAGGTTTCCGCTGGAAAAACAGTGCAAATTTATGTTATGAAGCTGGGCTTATTACCGCAAGTGGGAAAAATGCAATTTCCAATGTTGTACGCAGCAGTTCAGGCAATAGCCAAAATAAGGATTATTCGCCCATTAATATTATCAGTCTTAAAAAACCGGGTATTGTATCAGAATTGGATGGAACAACGCGTTTTTCCGACAGAGGAACCGACACTCCTGCCGGTTTGGATATTGTGCAAACGACATATCAATTTAGCGACAAACAAGCAGAAGATATTCTCTTTCTCCAATATCGTGTTACAAACTATACAGATAAAACAATGGACTCGGTGTATGTTGGATTATTCTTCGATTGGGATATAGGACCGGAAGGTGCAAACAATTATGTTGGTTTTGATAACACTCATGGCTATGGTTTTTGTTACAATGTAAAAACTGATTCTTTACCGGTGATTGGTGTGCAACTTTTATCTGACCATGATCTCAATTTTGCTGCCATTGACAATGAAGCCAGCATTTACAATGGCTTTACATTGGAGGAAAAATGGAATGTACTTACTCGCGGTGTATGGTATCGTAACTCTCCTATCGGTGATGCAAGTATGGTTATTGGAGCAGGAAAATTTACTTTAGCTCCACAAGAAAGCAACAATGTGTCCTTCGCCATCGCCGGAGCCGGCAAAATTGCTGACCTAAGTAAATTATTAGCCAATGCTCAATCTATTGCTAAAGACAAAGGAATTGCATCAGGTTTTCAATGGGCAGCTATACCCAAAGAATCCTCTATCGAAGCAGTGTATCCTAATCCACTCAACGACAATTTGTTCACAATATCACTTGATATCACTAAACGCCAAAAAGTAACAGTAAAGCTCTTTGACTATATTGGGCAATTGCAAAGGGTGTTGATAGATGAAAACATGAATGCCGGTAAAGTGAATAGACAATTTAGCGCAGACGACCTTGCCCCCGGCTCATATTTCATTCAAATGCAACAATCCGGAGGCAGTTCAGTTGTTCCACTTCAAATATCTTTCTGATGGAAAAGCTCATACAATTGATTGATATGATTCGTCTTATGGAAGAGGACTACAAAAAATTTCATGAACAACACAATCGTAAAGCCGGGATACGATTAAGAAAGAAACTCCAAGAAATCCGAACACTTGCAAAGACCATGAGAGATGAGATACAGGAAACTCGGCAACTTTTTGAGCCGAAGATCCCACGCGGAAAGAAATAACAATAATACAGAATCGTTACAAGCCGTAATTTTGTAATATAGAAATCAACTTTTCTCATCATAAACAGGGTTAATTTTACATGACAACATTCTTCACAAAAGGCAAAGTTCTTACTATTGTGGCATTGACCATGATAGGGCTTTACAGTGCGCCTCTTGCTTTATCTTCAAACAAGAAAAACCAAAAATCTTCTCAATCTTCAACAAATCAAGGGAAAAAACCAAAAATGGTAGTTACACCTGCAGGATGGGTTCCACCGGTGGAGTCCAAAGACAAAAATTATCCCGTCTATGTTATTTCTGTAAAACAAGGCGGTACGAATCTCGGTGATATTTATATCGAATTATTTACAGACATTGCTCCCAAACACGCTGCGAACTTCGATGAATTAGTTGGAAAACAATTCTTTGACGGCACAGCATTCCACCGTGTAATCCCCGGCTTTATGATACAAGGCGGAGACCCAAATTCGCGTGCAGGCGATCCTAATACATGGGGCATGGGCGATCCATCACAAAAACGTGTACAAGCAGAATTCAGTAAAGTTCCACATAAGCGTGGCATTCTTTCTGCTGCTCGTTCGCAAGATCCCAATAGTGCAAGTTCACAGTTCTTTATTTGTGTTGCTGATGCTACATTTCTTGATGGACAATATTCTGTATATGGTCAGGTGCTCAGCGGTATGGATGTAGCTGATAAAGTTGTCAGTGCAAAGCGCAATTCTAATGACAGACCGGATGTAAAAATTGAAATGACCGTTCGTAAAATGTAATTCTACTGTATATATATGATAAAGGCGAGGGCACAGCGTTCTCGCCTTTTTTTTACTAATCTCGTTATGAATCTCATAAAATATTTGCTTCTGTACATTTTTGTATTCATGTTTTCTTTTCCCGTGATGCTAGCACAGTTTTCCGGTGGAAACAGTGCCGTATTGTTAGAGCCACAAGCAGACATTACCGCCATTGTGGAAATGACAACAACCAAAGGTACAATTACAATCGGGCTGTATGGAAAAGACGCACCTATGACTGTAGGAAATTTTTTAGGATTAATAAAAGAAAAATTCTATGATAGTATTATTTTTCATAGAATTGTTAAAGATTTTGTTATTCAAGCAGGTGATGACAAAACAAAAAATCCTAAGTTACAAGCAGCATGGGGCACCGGCGGAAAAAGTTATTATGGCGCACCTTTCAAAGATGAGCTTAATGCCGATGCTCCGAGTTACCAAACGGGTTATGTGCGAGGTGTGATGGCTATGGCAAATAGCGGTCCGGCTACGAATACGAGTCAATTTTTTATATGTCTGACAAATTTATCATTACCCAAAAATTATACTATTTTTGGCAAAGTTATGTCAGGTCTTAATGTCGTGGATGCAATTGCCGCCTCACAGCAAACAACCGCAAATTCCGCAGACCATATTCGCATTCTCTCGATTTCAATAAAAAAAGAACAAGAATAACTTTCCTCTATTATCTTGAAAAACAAAAAATGAGATACAAGCCACTGAGTGTTTTCTATGTTTTTTGTGTATTGTATTGTTCACAAGCACATACAATGACAGAGTGGCTGATTCCCCAAAATGTAGAACAATTGAATACAACGGATGATGACTTTGCGCCGGGATTTTTTGCCAAAAAATCACTATTGTTTTATACATCGGGCATAGGATCACGCAGAACAACCAAATATTGCGGTTTGTCACAATTAGATAAACAGTCGGTTTCGCCTCAATCATTACCAATGCGTCAGAAACCCGTATTTTTACGATTCACATCACAGAATCGAGTGTTTTTTTCTGCATCATTTTTAGGTGAACGTCGTTCACAAATGTCAATTTATTCGGCAAATCAAGACAGTATATTCCATACGACTTCATCATTGACTCCCCTTATAACCGATGCGTCCTATAATTCACACCCCACATCAGACGCAACGGGCAATCTCATCATATTTTCATCCGATCGTGCGGGTGGCTTCGGCGGCACAGATTTATGGATGATTACAAAATTAGCGGACAATACATGGTCTGAACCGGAAAATATAGGTGAAAACATCAATACCTCGGGTAATGAGATTACGCCATTTCTTGTCAGTAGCGACACATTGTATTTTTCATCAAATGGTATGGGGGGTAAGGGTGGTTATGAAATTATGATTTCCTTGCGGGAGCAAGGGGTGTGGCAACCCCCTATCCCCTTAACCGATATTAATTCGGAAAATAATGATTCTGATTTTATTATACTTCCTGATAAACGTGCATTTTTTTCCTCCGATCGCGTCGGCGGTAAAGGAGGATTGGATTTATATATGACAAAAAGGCAGTAATTATTATCCAAAATTACTGCCTTAATTGTATCAAAGATAAAGTAAGGGTTAAGAGTATCGTTTTTTGATATTTGGCACTACATACTCAAAAAATGTCTTTTCAAAGTCATACTCTGCTTTCCATCCCCAATCATCGTGAGCGGCGGTTTCAATAACATCTGCGCACCAAGAATCAACAATTCCTTGCCTGCGGATATCCGGCTCAAATGATACAGATGCCCCCGGAAATGCTTTTTGCACCAAATGATAAAATTCTTCAGCCCTAGGTGCAAATGCACCAATATTATATACTTTTCGCGTAAGATTTTGAACAGGGGCATGTGCTAATTCCACCAAAGCGCGTACGCCATCCGGCATCGCCATAAATGGTATTTGGGTATCAGGTCTGACAAAACAATTGTAATGCTTGTTTTGTGCAGCGCAATGAATCATTTCAGGTCCATAATCGCTTGTTCCTCCGGATGGCACAGTGAATGCAGAAATCAATCCGGGAAAACGGACCGAACGAAAATCAATGAAACCGGATTCCTTCTCTGGTGACAATTGCTTGTATCTGTCGGCAAAATAACGTCCCAAATGTTCACAATACAACTTATTCACACCATACATTGTCATTGGGGTTAAAAATTGATCTTCGTTTATAGCACCCGCATTCATTTTTTGTTCCAATGTCGGAATACCATACACTGCTATGGTGCTGGGAAATAAAAATTTTACCGGAACATTTCTGCGCTTGCCGACTCTTTGGGCTATATGCAATAGTTTATGCGTGCCCTCAACATTAACTTTTTGGGCTAAATCAGGAAATTTCTCAGCTGTTGTTGATAACAAAGCAGCCAAATGATAGATACCTTTAATATCGTAGCTTTCCAGTTCTTCCAATATTGAGGCATCAAGAATATCGCCTATAAACACTTTTTCGCATTTTGCCGATAATTCTTCCGACATTGGCTTTAAATCTAATGCAACTATCTTTTCACCACGTTCAGCCAAATATTCTACCAAAGAGTGACCAATTTCACCGTTTGCACCTGTAATAACAATAACGCTCATAATATTCTAAAAAAGTGAAAAAAAATTATTCTATGTCAATTATATCTTCCGCTATATCATAGTCGGCATTTTTCTCTAAAGGAGAATCATACACGACTGTACCGGCATCTTTAAAAAAATCAAACACTTTCTCAAAGCCATACACCTGCAATGCTTCTGCCGAAATATTACCTCGATGTCCGTTCATGCGCCTATATTCCAACATTCCCTGTTGTTGCCATAAATATTCTTGGGAAATATGTGGAAACTGCCTTGTTAAAACACCATAAGTTTGCAAGGATGTGATTGACCAAAACCATGTAAATGCCTCCATCCTGCGCTCTTTAGGTGATAATGCAACCGCAACAGGAAATAGACAATTCAAAAATATTTCTCGCCGCAAATGCTGACCTTCAATAGAAAATTTATGCGCCAGAAAAGTTCTGAAAATATCCGTAATACTCTCATTGTTCTGCTCATAATGAATAATATGTTGTAAAGATGTACCGGAGACAAAATCCTGTCCGATTATTTCTATTTGCTCATTAGTATAGCATGGACGACGACGTTTCTTCTCAAACGAATGTAAAAAAATTTCTACTGTTTTTTGTATTCCTGTTTCCAGACCATAATTTCTTATGGATTCGGTAATCTCTGCTGCTTTTCTCATTAAACGTAACAGTGCAAAGTGTTGAATCTCTCCCAAAGCATCTATTGTGGACAGATCATGTTCTTTCGGTTCAACACGCAGATATTGCCTTATGAGTGTTTCATCCAACAGTAGTGTATGGGGAATAGTCGTGACCGGCTTATCATTCTCAATGACAATATGGAGTATGGTCGAAGCAAATTGTGGATTATCATCATGTTTATGAAAAAACCACTCTGAAGATTTTCGATGAAATTCAGCATTACCAATAAGAATATCGCCTTGTATCAGCAATGCCATTGACCGAAAGTCAGGACCTCCGTGATGTGCAATAAATCCGGGTGACAGGACTTGAAACGGGATACCGTCGGTAGAATACCATATCGTAGCGGGATTGGCAAGAGCATAGGTCACAGCTCGCTGCAACACAATTTCCGGGTATTCTGTTAATGGTGTCATCGAAGTAATCCGGCATAATATTGCGCTTTATTGAGAGCATGCGAAAATGTTGTTTCCGAATTTACTCCACCATACAAAATATCACGCGATACATTGATAAGTGCAGGTGCGCTCCCATTTGCTTGTAATACTTGGCTTACATTCCCTCCTTGAGTTCCAACGCCCGGAATCAACAGGCAATTATCTGGAGCATACGTGCGAATTTCGGCAAGTTCGTCAGGATGTGTAGCTCCAACAACAAATCCGATATGAGCTTGAGATTGCCATGACAATGCAGTTTCGATAACATGCCTATATAGAGGTTTGCCATCACAAATCAAACGTTGGAAATCTGATGAACCGATATTAGATGTTAAAGCCAAAATAAATACAAATTTGTCGGAATATTCCAGAAAAGGTGACAACGAATCATATCCCATATATGGACTTACGGTAATTGCATCGAATCCCATATCCTCAAAAACAGCACGGGCATACGCACCGGATGTATTACCTATATCGCCTCGTTTGGCATCCGCAATAGATAACTTTCCTTTTGGCAATAGTGCTATTGTATCTTTAATTAGCGAAAAGGCTTTTTCACCATATTGCTCATAAAAAGCAAAATTAATTTTGTAACTACTGCAATATTCTTGAGTTGCTCGAATTATTGTTTCATTAAAATGAATAATCGGATTGCCCGATTCACGAAATTCATCAGGTATTTTATGTAATTCTGTATCTAATCCTACACATAACAATGATGTTTTTTCTTGTTCCTGCTTTAATGTTTCCATCACATTCATCGAATCTACCTATACCTTTGACTTAATGTTACATCCTCGACAATGAATAGCATTAGCTCATCTCAAAACGAATTGTTTCGTGCTATTTTGTGCAAAAATACGGCAAACTACGTTGAGAACTTGACTCTCTTTATCATAATCGCCCAAAAAATTACCACGACAAATGAAAAGTAGCGCACTATGAGATTAGTCTTCATCTGTGTTGATAACAAAATGAATTGAACTTCCTTGACGAAAGCCACCCTTCAATTTCGGCATTCCATCAACGGATTATGACGAAACCTCCATTGATTGGCTCAGTATAAGACATTCCATAAAACTGTATGCTAAAACTGTAAACTCCGCTCGGAATATCATTGTATTGCTCATCTTTACCATCGTAATACAGAGTATTATCCCCTAAATTTCCAATATCTGCCACACGACGAATAACTCGACCTTGTGCATCATATATTGTCATAATGAAAGGTATTGCTACTTCCTGAGTACGAAGCGTAAAATCTAAAGAAATTGCCCCTGTTGAGGGATTAGGATACGGCTTAACATTATTGACACTATTTTCCGAAGCCACCCATAATTTCATAGAAAGAGTATCTTTATTGGCTGAGGCATCTTCCACTATTACTCGCATATTGTTATCACCAAGCCCTAAAAAATCTTTTACTCTAAAAGAAAATGTTCCACGTTTAGTCCCCTCTCCATAGTGATGTATATATCGTGCATTTTCCGCTTTATTCGTAAATGGAAATAATCTGCCATTGATACGTATCAGTATTCTCGAAGAATCTATTTTTAACAGAGAATTATCGGAAACAACAAAAGCCAGATACGGATTGGGTAATACATAATCGCCATCATTAACTTTCATGCTGTCAGCAAATACTTCTATTGTGGGTGGAACTATATCTTCACCTACCTTAACTGAGGTTTCATATTTATTGTTAAAAGTATAAGAAAATTCATGTATATATTTTTGTCTGACCGATGCCTCCACTGACGTTACAGTACCGAAATTTGATGTTTCTGTTTGTAATGACGATGAGTAAACTTCATCTGTGCGTAAACCGGGTATAATTTGCGTGGTTTGCGTGAGTATCCCATTTGATGATTTTGGAATAAATAGCGTTCTGATTTCAGCAGAATCGGAGCTCACCCTTTTTGATAAATTCACCACATCAGTAAATACAGTCAATGTATCCCCACGCAGTACAGAGTCTTGACTTAACCGTAAAGATGCCGGAATAATTGCTAATTCCGGTATGGGAATAAATGTTGTTGAAATATCATAAATTTGGGGTGGATTACTATCTAATTTTCTTTGTAATTCAATACCAACACGTATCTCAGGGATTAATGAGGCATTGATATCACGCATTGATATGGCGTAAGTGCTATCGGTTTTAATTATGCCTAAAGGCACGTTATTTGTAGAAAAACCGTAGATATGTACAACACACTGATTTGCAAGATTTTTACCCCGAATAAGAAGTGAATCCCACTGTTGCGACTCCCCTATTTTTGAGGTCAGTAATGAACCATTTTTAGAAAATGTCGGGATATTATTCGATTGTGCATATATGGTATCTTTGGGGTCTCCATATATTTCATCGAATGCTGTTGCAGCACCTTTTTCTCCAATGATAGCAAAAGAACTTGTCCACCTCATATTATCAGGGAACAATTCCCCATTCGGATAATATTTTGCAGATAATGTTGAGTCAATCAGAACAGACCCTATTGATTGTAATGCTTCCCGTAATGAATCAAGTGAAATTTCATTATTAAGCCCTAAATCATGTATAAAATAGAATCCACGAAATCCGGAATTGGCAAATGTCACCCCCACAATATCACCATTGGGAATTGAATCCATAATATAGCGATAAAAATTACGGGTATTGGGTACTTTCACATCCAGAGAGGAATTATATGTCTCAAAGATTCGTTGCCGAATGTCATTGCTATATTTCGATTTGTGGACAACAACACATTGCACTTGATCCGGCTTACTCACAGTTCCTTCACCATTAATAAAAATCTGACCATATCTAAATCCGGAGCCTTGGCCACATGAAGCTATTTTCCACGTACTTCTTTCTTCGTTTAATGTTAGTGAGGTACGTTGTGATGTAACCTTTATCAGATTGTTTAACTGCATCAATGAACTACGTTCGGCATCAATAAACCATTCAACATTGTCTATATTTTTTCGAGCCACACATGGCAGTTGCGTCCACGCGCTGTTTTTCTTTGTTACATTGTTAATATTTCTAAACGAAAAATAATACACCGAATCAACTTGTAGCTTGAGTGCAGGATTCCAATCAACATATAATGATTTACCGCTTTTACTGAACACAGAATAGCTGAGTATAGTATCAGCCATAAGAATATTTTTTCCATCATGTATCTTCATCTCAAACTGTGTATCGCTATTATTAACGCGTGCTAATACACGAAATTCCGGTCTTTCTGCATTTACCGACCAAAATTGCTGCGGATCAAAGGCAAGTGCATTTTGGGAAAACACAGTGAAATTGTCTGATATGGAATTATTTTGATAAACATTTTCAGTAATTGACTTATCGTAATTCACAGCAATAGAATAAGTATGGTTGCCCGGCATATTTTTTACGGACAATAAAAACTCTACTTTTTGATTTGACCAGACTTGTGGGATTTCTGCAAATAGCGTATCCGATATAACATTGTAAGTGCGTATTAACCGAATTTTTGCGGATTTTGAGGGGACAATGCCGGCATTATGGACAACGACGGTAACTTTTGCCAAGGAGTCATCTTCTGCAATTTCTGTGGCATCATTTTCATTACGTATATTTACATCAATTTTTCTTATAAACAAATCCGGTTTAATATCTAACCGTAGTCGAGTTAATGGGTCACCGATTAAAGAATACTGCAAAGCCGCAAATGTATAGCCACCACCGAACTTTAATTTTGCACGATAGGTAATATCTCCAAGCTGTCGTAGTGAATCGCGCGCAAAACCGGAATAAGCATTATACATCATTTCCATAGCAATATTTGAATACCCCCAGCCGGAATCGCCTGTTGCAGCAATTGCACCTTTTTTTTCTGAATTAACATACGATTCATTACGTGTTTCCGTCACAGGGTCGGCAAATGCGCCTGTTTGGCAAGAATGTGTGCCCAAGAAAAAATATTTACTTGTATTATTCAAGTTTTCTGCTTGCCAGCCATCAAGCCCAAAGTAAAGCGTAGAACCATGACCTGAATAATTTAACCACAATAATCCATTATTGATTGCATCACGCAATACTTGCGGACGTCCTTGAATGCTCGTCGTAGAGTGGGCGACGACATTACCTCCAATCGGTTCTAAAAATACATAGTCCTCAACGCTAGCAAACAAAAATGTAAAATCTTCATCTTTGCCTTGTTCCGAGAATGAACCAAAATTTTTCATCCACGGCTGCACTGCCATTGTGTCATACTCAATTAATTTGTCCACAATGTTTTGCGCATCTTTCATTGATGATGGAGTAAGTCTTCCAATTATAATTTCCGGTTGAACATCATTTCCTTCAACTAAACCATACCAGAAATCACTGACAGGGACTCCATACGTTGGGACATAATCCGTTTGTGTTGACGTTGGCAATAATTTAAGTGGATCCCAGCTTGCATTACCAAAAAACAAGACTTTAGTAAGTGAAGGGCTTTTCCAAGTATTGTAAGCATATTGTAAAAAAGATTTAATGACATGTTGGCTTTTTTTCCCATAGCCAAATTGATTATAAATATCTTCTACTGACACCACACGGATGTCGTGGCCTTGTTGCTTTCTAAAATCAGCTAAGCGTTGTGCTTGCACTGCAAACATTGGATGTGTAATAATGAGGACTTCGGCTTTTTGTGATTCGCTAAATAAATTATTGTTCGACACAGAATAGATTTTGGCTTGCTCCATTGAACGAATATCTGCGGCATAAAGTACTTGTGGATTGGGAATAACAAATTCAGTCTTATAAGCATTAAATTCATCAGAAACCAAAAACCCATTTGTGATGGCAATGCGATCGCTGACCTCTTTAAGTGATGAGCTATTCCCTTTTTGAATAATTCCTGTATATGCAATATTATTTTGGGTATTTATAGAAAGACCATTTTCTCTCAATACTTTAGACATCTGAGAAGACAGCATATCCGTGCCTGTACAGACGAATGCAATCACAGTATTTGTCGGTAAATTGTTAAGTTCAGCTATTGCTTTATCCTGATCATTTTGTATAATCGAAAAAGTTCCATTTGGATAAGCAAATGCAATTACCCAACCATTTTGTATGCCATAGTAAAGTGCGGAATCTTGCAAACATACCGAACTATAACCATTTTCATTTTGTGAGGATAAAGAATACTTTAATCCTTTTTTTCCAGAGCCTTGGGTTATAGTACGATTAATATTGTCATAGAGCAATACTTTTTTATCTTTGAAGCCGGGAACTTCCATTTTATATTTTTTTTGCTCAGCAGTGATTACCGCCTTATGGAAAACACCATTTATGGCTTCGGGAGCGAATTGCGCTTTGCAATGGAAATAATCAACAAGTAATCGCAGCCCTCTTAACGTTGAAACCCCGGCTTGTAAACCAAACACATTCACACCAGGCATCAGAAGTGAAGGATTGTTTACGGTAATTGCTGTCAATCCTTGATTTTCTTGTCTTATATCGGCTCCGATGTTGCCATTAATGGTAGATTGTACAAGTTGATCAAGTACAATACGGTCGTCCCCAACGGATAATCTTGACACAGAATGTATTTCTCCACTTCCTTTTACTGCAGGTAAAACGCAGTGGGTAAATAATGGTTTTTGAAGACCGTTTAACAAATCCCACGGTTGGTCAATTGATTCTTCTTTCCAATAGAACCCTTTACCAAATCGAAGCTCCGTAAACCAATTGCCAAAATATCCATCAATATCACCATAATGGAACCAATTATTTTTTTCAAGATGATATTCCTGTTCAACAGATTCTAAAATTGCATCATATTGGGTTTCATCCGACCATGAATATCGTAAGGAAGTGAACGAACTGTTTTTTGTGAAGAAAAACACACGTTCATCAGTCACCAAATCATGCCATGTTGAATCACCGACTGTGCGCTGCCCTATAAAAGCAAGTGTGTCATTGTTATCAAGTTTATTATCACGGTTATCATTTATCTCTGAATATGGATACGGTTTTCCATCACTCATCAAGTGTAGCCCCGATAATGAGACTCCTTCCCAACTCGGCTGAATTTGCAATAACTGATTCCCCGTTACAAAAGCAACTCCATCTTTTTTCGTTGATACTTTTACATATTGGCTGTCGGAGTGTAACCATTTTTGCTCATTAAGTAATGGCTTAGGTATATCTTTAGTACTTCTGAGAATATATGGAACATGGTCTTTATTGACAAGATCATCAAAGTGTGTTTTTTCTTGTCGGCTTAATGGATTAGGAAAAACACCGGAAAGAGCAACTCCGTAGTCAACAGTAAACGTTGGAGCGGCACATGCAAGCATTGCACGAATATCTTTTTTAGAAACCTGCACTGACCATATATGTATCCCACGACGTATTCCGAGATATTTC
>JAFLBY010000259.1 GCA_017302855.1 Candidatus Kapaibacterium sp. | reverse complement strand
TAATTTCCACAATGTCATTTGTCAAAAAAGACATAGATGGCAAAGCAATGATTACCAATGATGTTGTTGCCATTATCAATTCTGAAAAAATTGATGGCGGTCTAAGCAATATTGCAGTGCGGGGTGTGTCAGAACCTGCGCTCAAAATCAGAAATAAAATCACTATTATCAAAGGACGAATGTTCAATTTTGGTTCACGAGAATTAATTATAGGCAAAGCACTCCCCTCTCGTTTCAAAAATTCCTCTATTGGCGACAAAATCAAATTCGCCGGAGATTTATGGACAATTGTCGGTGAAATGGATGCGGAAAAATCAGGTTTTGAATCGGAATTATGGTGTGATGCGACACAATTATTGCAAGCATTTAACAGAACGGATTATTCGACCGTCACATTTGCTCGAGCAGATAATATGTCTGTTGAACAAATGAAAGCCACATTTGCAGGCGATAAACGATTGAATCAATTTGAGCCTGAAAATGAGCGCCGCTACTATGAAAAACAATCAGAAGCGATGCGTTTATTTATTCAAATATTAGGTATCACTGTCACGGTTATTTTTAGCGTAGGTGCAATGATTGGCGCAATGATTACGATGTATGCTTCTGTTTCCAATCGTACAAAAGAAATAGGTACTTTACGCGCTTTAGGATTCCAAAGACTTTCCGTGATGATGGCATTTCTTATTGAAGCACTCATTACTTCTATTGTGGGCGGACTTGTCGGTTTACTCTTAGCATCCTTTTTACAGTTCTTTTCTATATCAACATTGAATTTTGCATCATTTTCGGAATTGTCATTCAGCTTTGCATTGACATCCAATGTGATTATCGGGTCATTGATGTTTTCAATATTTATGGGTATAGCCGGAGGTTTTTTACCTGCTTTGCGTGCTTCTCGATTAAATATTTTAGCAGCATTACGTTCTTTGTAAATGAAATACTCGGAGATACAAGAAGAATTATCCGAAGAGGAAATTACGAGTCAAAGACGGCAGCGTTTTTTTATTATCCTATTTTTCGGAATATTCTTTTCTCTGTATTATTTTATACTCACAGAATTTCTTTCTCATGGCGGCAATACACTTTTTCCATTACTTGTGATGGGATTTATAGGTTTTGTCGCCATTATTATTCTTGTTGCAACTTTCTATTCCTCATTTTCCCGTACAAAAACCATACGAAAAGGAACAATTACCAATACGGATACTCACAAACCGGCGTATGGCAATGATGAATATTATTGGTATTTCGGAGAAAAGAAAATCTCCGTACCACACTATTATTTTAAACGATTTACCATCGGCGACACAGTACAAATAGAAGAAGCACAAGGAAATATAACCATAACCGCTATTACGACTCCATCTTTTCATACAACATCAGAAACTCCTATTACTCCGGAAACACATAGACATTCGACCGCTCTTACCATTGATTATGAAGACCAATTAAACAGTAAAGAAAAAATAAAGATATGGTTACATTTATTACGCCATATTGCAATTGCTATTATTGTGTTTTTTGTTCTAAAAACATTTTTGACACTTGCCCTGTATTTTGCACTGCCGTCATTGCCTTGGCTTGGCATAAATGGTCATACTAATACTATTGTCCTTATAATTGCCGGATGTTGCTGTCTTTTGTTCTTCAAATCTTTTTTCTATTATATTGCCGACCTCTATCAAAATAAAAAAATAGTTTGTTTTTCGGATCTACGGACAATAAAAAGGAATAAACCCGTACATCGCAATGGAAAAACAGAATATGAAAATGCGACAATCACTATCACGGATGGCAACGTATTTACCATCCCTTATCCACATCATATGAACTTAGAAGAATCAATGCCCATTGAAATTCATTTTGCTCCATATTCAAAAACGGTGTTTTCGATAAAAACACGATAGAATACTATCTGTAAATATATTTCAACCTATCTGCGACAAGCAATAATACCATAACGCCACTTAGATGCCAATCAATTGTAGTCCTTCCACATTTCTGCGCATGTAATCCCAAAAGGATGACATAGTCTATTATTATGCCGCGCCTACGGAGCTTAAATGAAATTATATCCCGTCGGGATGACAGGTTTATAGAATTATGATATTTGTTTTTTTTGCCCCACCCTGTCCTTCCCCGCGGTGAAGGTATAATAAAATTCTCCCCGTTGGGGGAGAAAAAAAGAGGGGCAAATTTCAATCAATACATAATCCACCCCGTCAGACTGCGTCTGCCACCGAGGAATGAGAAACCACCCCGTCCTGCGGACACCCCTCCGGCGGAGGGGATGAAATTCATTGCGTCACGGAATCCCAAAGGGATTACACGTTTATAGAGCAATGGGGTTGATGCGATGGGCGATGTTCCGTAAACCTATAAGGTTTTGAAAACCTTATAGGTTTGGATACGGAATCCACCCCGTCAGACTGCGTCTGACATCGAGGAATGAGAATCCACCCCGTCCTGCGGACACCCCTCCGGCGGAGGGGATGAAATTCAATAGCGGAAAATCCCAAAGGGATTACACGTTTATAGAAATTATGTTCTATGAAAACCATCCACCCCGTCCATTTCGCCAGGTTCAATGACAGCATTTCGGGTTTTTGCCCCATCCTGTCCTTCCCCGACGGGCAACGCGAAAAAAGTGGGGCGCATCATTTTTATACAATCCCAAAATAATGATTGAAAGTCCAAAACTGCGTAAATTGCTTAAAAAAGAGAAAAATAAAAGGAAAAATTATGTTCGTAACTTTACTACGTATATGCGCTGTTGCACTCTGTTTCTGTGCATCATCAATCATGCTTCAAGCACAAAGTATTGAATGGCAACGCTTACATGGAATACAAGGTTCTTATATTACTGCTATAACTAAAACTTCGTCGGGTGCAATTTTTGTTGGAACTCCCTATGGCATTTGGCGCACTCGCGACACTCTGCGGACTTGGGAAAATGTATCCGTCGGACTCCGTGATTCCTTAATATATGCCCTTGCAGCAACAAGTGACGGTGCTCTTTTAGCCGGCAGTTATACGGGAGTCTATCGAACAACGGATGATGGAAAAACATGGTCTATTGCAACGCCATCGGGAACTGTCCGATACTGGCAATATCTGTATGCTCACCCAAACGGAACATGTTTTGCAAGTTCTCGAAAAAAACTCTTTCGCTCCACGAATAATGGAAAAACGTGGGCAGCTTTTGCCGATAGTATTGTTAATGTTGAGCCTTTTATACAAACGAATAAATTACGAGTGCCTGTAGCAATGATTGGTACAAATGGACGTATTTCAATCGGAGCGCAACATTATTCCGATGATAATGGAAAAACATGGCAAAAAACTCTCTCAAGTGATAATTATCATGTAAAAGCCTTAACCCAAATAGATGATAATTCGGCAATAATCGGTTCTTGTAATGGTAATGGCATAAAAGTGACTAATGACGGAGGCAAAACGTGGTATGAATCCACAGATGATGAGCTTGATTTAATGGAGATTGATCCTGAACAGAAAAACGAAGTAAATGGACAAAAAGCTTTATTCTATAATAGTTTAAATTATTTTATCAATGGACACCTGAATGCTTGTTATGCTCAATTTATCGGAAACAATGAGATGTTGTATTCAATATTTGGATTGGGTGTATGGAAAGTAAAAACGCGGCTTTCAACGGAACCCAATAACTATAGTTACGGGCTTATTCAAAAACAAAATGTAACTGATAATGGAGTAGAATCACGTTTTACAACCGCACTTTATAAACTTAATGACTCGACATTTCTTTTGGGTTCATTTGGAGCCGGTTTGTTTATGAGCAAAAATAAAGGAGA
>JAFLBY010000258.1 GCA_017302855.1 Candidatus Kapaibacterium sp. | reverse complement strand
CTGCATCTCTTATATTTGCGGAGTGCTTTTACAAATATCGTTTTAACGCATCGCATTTCCATGGTTCATTGGGTGTTTCTGCAAATGTTTCTGTAAGCACATTGACACAACAATACGGCGAAATCACAGCACCGTCGGACAAAGTGTCTCGCGAATATTTCGGCAGTGCCGATGACTTAAGTATAGCGTCATTTTTGATAATACCTAAACTTCAAATCGGTTATGACCTTGATATGGGTAATGGATTGTATGCAACACCATATTTTGCAATCGGATTGCCTTTACGTTCGTCAATTATGAACTCAAACGTTAGCTCGTTGGATTTATGTGCCGGTGTGGCTATCCAATATGCTTTGCCGTGGTTTGAATGGCGATAATAATTTTTTTTTACCATAAATTTACTTAGATTCTCGTATGAAAACATTTCTCAGCATCATCGCATTTGCATTATGCATGACAGTTGGAGCTATTGCACAACCTCACATGGAAATCGTCGGTGGAGACACATACAATTGGGGCAAAGTAAGACCCGGACAAAATCCCTTAAAAGCAACGATACTTGTAAGAAATATTGGAAATGAAGAGCTACATATTACTCAAGTTCGCCCCGGCTGCGGATGCACGACTGCACCGCTCGATAAAGATAAACTCAAACCCGGTGACACAGCTCGCATTAAAGTGGAGTTGAATATAGGGGCAACAAATGGGAATTTAACTAAAAGTATAACGATTACGAGTAATGACTCGAAGGATCGTGATAGGATTTATTATTTAAAAGCCGAAGTTATTCGGGATGTGCAGTTTACACCAAGCCAATATTTCACATTTACAGAATTGCGTGTCGGTGAAAGTGCGGAATCCAAAATTACAATTCGTAATTCATCGAAAGAGCCTATTATTTTATCTGATTTTGAATTACCGGAAGGCGTTACACTTAATGTGAAACAAAATGTTACCATAAAAGAGGGAACATCCTTTGATCTGATTGCAAAATTACGTCCTACAAAAAAAGGATATTATAATGGAGAAATCAAAATGAAAACAACAACGCAGGACTATCCCACTTTGTCGTTTCCTGTCTATGGTAATGTTCAAGAAAACACTTCGCCCGTTTATCAAAAGTAAATAACAAATGTAATTGATATTATGAAGAGGCAGCATAGAAAATCGGTACGCTAATTTTTGTTTTTTTATCTTATTCAAAGGATATTGTTATGAAACGTACCCTTTTTATGTTATGGTGTTGCTTGGTGTTTTCGGCAACGGTTACTGCACAGATACGCTTGGAATCATGGCGTTCACATTCTTCTATGAACACTGCTACTGACATTACTATTGATGCAGAGGGTAATTATTGGGTTTCTACTATTGGAGGTGTATTTCGTTTCTCACCACAAGACGGAGCTATAGAGGAATTCAGAAATATTGATGCTTTAAGTTCAATGGATTGCAGTACTATTGCCTATGACCCGCAATCAAAAAATATCTATATTGGTTCAAGTAACGGTGACATAGATATTTACACATCTCAAGGCAGTTGGAATAGAATTACAGATATTCGATTTGCAAAAAATTTAACCAAGAAGAAAATCAATCAGTTTCTTTTCGCAAATAATGTTGTATTTGTTGCCGGTGATTTTGGTTTCATTGATTATTCTTATTCCGGTGCACCCGGCACTTATGCTCAAAGAATTGGAATATTCCCGCAGCAAACAGAAGTAAAACAAATGCTTGTCTGGAATGATAGTTTGGTTGTTGTGACCCCCCAAGGAATTGCAATCACTGCGCTTAACAATACTTCATTTGGCAATCCAATGACATGGAGAAGCATCACTGCCAATCAAGGATTACTGAATAATGAATGTCATTCGGCAACAATCATTCGTGATTCATTATTTATAGGGCATTCAAAAGGAATTTCAGTCTATAAAAATGGAATTGCCCGTGTTCGATATAATACCAAACAAGCAGAGGAATTCGACAACATTATTACTATTGACAATAATGGAGATAATATCGTAATGTCGAAGATATTTACCATTGAGCAATTAGACAAAGGAATAATTGCTCAACCAACATTTCACGAATTTGCGAAACATAAAACTATTATTGCAAATTCGACTGTTATGTTATTTACGTTTTTTACTCAAAATGGTGGTATTGGCATACAAAAAGACGGTAAACAAGAAAAGTTTATTCCTATAGCCCCGTTTGCAAATTTGTTTACATCGCTTGCGGTAGATAATACAGGGGTTTTATGGGCTTCGGGAGATCGCGACCGAGGCACAGGAACATATATTCTTGATAATGGACTTTGGAAAAACTTTAATACTTCTACACGCAAAGACATTTCTGAAAACGGTACTTTCAAGGTTGCTACTTTTTCAGATGGTTCTGTTTGGTTAGGCAGTTGGGGCGGTGGCGTTACCAGAGTTTTACGAAAAGATAATGATTATGAGTTTACGCGTTTTACTAATTCCAATAGTCCATTAATCGGTTTAAAGAATGCGCCCGATTTTATTGTAACAGGTATTGTTGCAAAAGATCGAGATAACAATACGTGGGTACCTGCATTTGCATTGGGCGACCCCGGTCCGACTCTGACAATGATTAATGATCAAGGAAATCATAAGTCATTTTTTGCGCCATTAACTCTGCCTCGACGAACATATACCGATGTTGTCATTGATGCAAATGACACAAAGTGGTTCGCAAGTCGCGATGAAGATGGGTTGGGATATTTTAATGAAAAAAATACACCCGATAATATGAACGATGATGTGTGGGGTGTGTTAAATACAGGTAATTCGACAATTCTGGATAATAGTCCAAGTTGTTTAGAAATTGATAAAAATGGGCTTTTATGGATTGGCACAAGTGCCGGTCTGAATGTAATATACAATACTTCTAATGCCGCTCGCCAAGGTGGAAAAGTGACCGTTTCCAAATTACAAACTATTTCTAACCAAGTTGTCCGTGATATTGCTGTTGATGCCGTAAACAATAAATGGATTGCTACGAATCAAGGTGTATTTGTTCTCAATGAGGATGGCAGTGAGATATTGGCAACTATAAATATACAAAATTCTCCCTTAGTAGATAATGATGTCCGTGCGATTGCATTTGATTATCAATCAGGTAAGGTTTATTTCGGTACAGAAAAGGGATTATCGGAAGCGCTGACATTAGCCGTAAAACCTTTGGATGATTTTAATATCAGTGTATATCCTCAGCCTTTTCACCCGGGTATTGATACAGAATTAATTATTGAAGGCTTAGGTGAAAATTCCGGTGTGCATATAGTAGGAATTGATGGCAGACCAATCCGATCACTTTCCACAAGAAGCCGTAAAACTGTATGGGACGGTAAAGACGAATTTGGCAATTATGTTGATACGGGTGTTTATGTTGTGCAAGGTGTTTCTGCTACAACTGAAAAAGCCGGTGCTGCAAAAATATCTGTCTTAAAAAAATGATGCCCGATTTCAAGGGGAAGCGTATTGCCGCACTTGATGTTGGTACAAAACGAATTGGCTATGCTACGTGCGATGAATATCACGTTGCAGTGACGCCTCGTTTATTTTTTGATGCAACCAAAGAAGATCTGTATGAACGTATCGGCAAGCAGCTGGACAATGACCGTATTGATGTTTTGGTGGTAGGTATTCCCTTGTCGCATAATGATGAGATGACCCCGATGGCAAAATTAATTACAGTATTTGTTGAAGGTCTGCGAGTTGCTTTTTCTATACCGATTATTGAATTCGATGAAGCTTTTTCCACGCGTGAAGCTTTTGTAACAATGGCTGTTACAAAAAAGGCGAAAAAAAAACGTCAAGAAAA
>JAFLBY010000257.1 GCA_017302855.1 Candidatus Kapaibacterium sp. | reverse complement strand
TGTTGCAATCACATGTGCCCCTCTGTCATGCCCGTCTTGACCTAATTTAGCCACATACATTCGTGGTCTTCTGCCATATTCTTGTGCAAAATTGTCCGTTAAAGCCACCACTTCATCAAATTTTGTATTTTTATAATGCGCACCATACACGCCTGTGACAGAAATTGATGTCCCCTCATAACGTCCAAAAACTTTTGCCATAGCATCCGATATTTCGCCGACCGTTGCTCGTTCTCGTGCAGCGATAATAGCAGCTTCCAATAGATTTCCCTCACCGGATGCAGCAATTGTTGAAAGTTGTTCCAAAGCTGCAATAACAGCATCAGAATTGCGCGATTTTTTTATTTCTTCCAATCGTTGAATTTGTTGCTCACGCACTGCCGTATTATCAATATCAAGCACTTCTATCGGCGGTTCATTCATGGGTTGATATTTATTCACACCCACTATTGTTTCTTTTCCCGAATCAATATTTGCTTGTCTTTTAGCAGCCGACTCTTCAATTTTCATTTTCGGGATACCCTGTTGTATCGCCTTGGTCATGCCCCCCATTTCTTCTACTTCCAACATCAGTTTTCGCGCTTCAACAATAAGCTGATGTGTCAGTGATTCAATATAAAATGAGCCACCCAAGGGATCAACCACTTCGGTAATATGCGATTCTTCCGCGAGAATAATTTGTGTATTGCGTGCAATTCTTGCCGAAAAATCCGTAGGTAATCCAAGTGCTTCATCAAAGGAATTCGTGTGCAAAGATTGTGTGCCGCCCAAAACTGCCGCCATTGCTTCAATTGTTGTACGTACCACATTATTGTAGGCATCTTGCGCAGCTAAAGACCATCCCGAAGTCTGGCAATGAGTGCGTAATGCCATTGATTTAGGATTTTTCGGTGAAAATTTTTCTATGGTTTCAGCCCACAGCACACGCGCAGCTCGCATTTTGGCAATTTCCATAAAGAAATTCATCCCTATTCCCCAAAAAAACGATAAACGCGGTGCAAAATCATCAATATCCAATCCTTTGCTTAAAGCAGCACGCACATATTCCAAACCATCGGCTATCGTATATGCTAATTCTTGTACTGCATTTGCACCCGCTTCATGCATGTGATAACCACTGATGGAAATACTATTAAATTTAGGCATATATTTCGCCGTATATTCAATAATATCCGCAACAATTTTCATACTTGGTGCCGGAGGATAAATATATGTGTTTCGCACCATAAATTCTTTGAGAATATCATTTTGTATTGTTCCCGATAAGGCTTCACGTGCCACGCCTTGTTCTTCCGCTGCTACAATATACATTGCCAATATGGGTATGACTGCGCCATTCATCGTCATGGATACAGACATAATATCTAATGGAATTTCGTGGAATAATATTTTCATATCTTCAACAGAGTCAATTGCTACACCGGCTTTACCAACATCACCGACAACACGAGGATGATCGGAGTCATAGCCGCGATGGGTAGCTAAATCGAAAGCAACAGAAAGCCCTTTTTGCCCTGCTGCCAAATTGCGCTTATAAAAAGCATTACTTTCTTGAGCGGTAGAAAATCCGGCATATTGGCGAATTGTCCAAGGACGATTGGTGTACATGGTCGCATAGGGTCCTCGCACAAATGGATATATACCCGGCACTGAATTATATAACTCTCTATTTTCAATGTCATTCGGGGTATAAATCGGTTTGATGGCAATTCCTTCATTCGATTGCACAATAAGTTCATCAGGATGTTTTTTCTTTAATTCTTGTTGTGCTTCATGTTGCCAAGATTCATATATCGTATCCATAATGTACTCCTGATTATTGTATTCTATGTTTACTTTTTTTACAGTATTCTGATTAATTTTCTTGCAGCCATCAGAATTTTTATTGTCAATTTATGATTCCCCAAATAATGCGCGGTATGCCGGCATAATCTTTTTCAATTGTTGTTTGGATATTTTTGTCGGCAAATATTTTTTGTATTTCTTCACTTTGACCAAAGCCGATTTCACAAAAGAATGCGCCGCCGGGACGGATTATTTTCGGGAATAAGGTTGCAAAATACGAATAATACGATAAGCCATTATCACCATCTGTTAAAGCAGTTTTGGGTTCATATTTTGCAATTTCAGGCTCAAGATTTTCCATTTCATTCGCCGCAATATATGGAGGGTTGCTCATGACTATTGAATAGCGTTTTTGCGGGGGTCTTTCAAAAACATCTGCATTATGGAATGCGATAGTATCTATTTCCAGAGCGTCTGCATTTTTTTCTGCAATCGCCAATGCTTTGTCCGAAATGTCTATAGCCGTACATTTCCATTGAGGAAACATTTTTGCAAAAGAAATAATAATACAACCGGAACCTGTGCCAATATCAAGTGCAGTGTGATTCTCACCTTTTATCTTTTTTGCAAACTCGGCTGCATATTGCACCAACAATTCTGTTTCAGGTCGTGGTATCAATACAGCAGGATTAACAAAAAAACGATGACCATAAAATTCTGTGTGACCAATAATATATTGAACAGGTTCTCTTTCAGCACGACGCAATATATATGCTCGTAAGAGTTTTAATTCATCTTGATTTAAAGGTTTATCATGGTTAAGATATAAATCTATTCTTTGTAAGTTCATGACATCACAAAGCAATAATTCCATGGTTAAACGAGGACTATCAATATTTTTTTCTTGTAAATAATTTCTACCCCATTCTATGATTCTTTTCACCGTCCATATATCTTTAGTCATAATCGTATTCCATTATCTGTTGAATTATAGTCAATGTTTAGTATGAAAAAAAAATGCGCCCGCAAGCGCATTCTTTTTTATCAAATTGTTAGTTTCTTAATTCCGAAGAGTAAAACGAACCGGTATTGTCATCCAATATTCAATTGGTTTATTTCCTTGTAATGCCGGAGTAGCAACAACTTTCATGGCAGCTTCTTGTGCCGCTTTTTCAAAAACATCATTCGTGGAATTGAGAATTTTTGTTTTTTTGATGCGACCGTCTTTACCGATAAGTACTTGAAGTGTGACAGTTCCTTCCATATTTGCTCTTTGTGCCACAGCAGGATACACAGCATTGCGCAAAATTTCTTTGCGAATAAAGTCACCATCCGGCTCTTTATCGGCAGCAATGAACTCTTCCGGATCGGGTTCTTCTTCTTTTACAACCTCAATAGGTTGATTGACATCAACTTTATTGAATTGTCCCATATCCACCACAGCATCATTGCTGGAACTGGAGACGGCCAAATCATCCACGTTCGCAAAGTCACGCATATCTGGAGTCATTTCAGCATCTGGAATAGCCACAGGCGTACCTGCACGCGCTTCCGCACCTGTGAACACAACATCCGGCGGTGGCGGGGGTGGTGGGGTATCCGGCGTTTCTGTTTCCGGTGGCGGCAAATCTGCCAAAGTAATTTTCTGAATTTTTGGGGGTCGTAAGAATGTTCTTGTCGTTGCAGTTTTATAGGCAAACTGGATAAGCAATAACAGGAGAATTAATCCCATAGTCACAACAAATCCACGCTGCGTAGCAATATTAATAAAGTTACGCAATTCAAATGCGCCATAATCACGGCGTGTCAATTTAGGAACCGGGATAGAAATCATAAGTCCTTCATTGCCTCCAACTCTTTGGGATCAACCGGCGCAAGAGTGAATTTACGTTCGCGCTTTTGACCTGCCATTTTTTGAACAATATCAGCTTCAGCTTGGTTCAATACATCAAGAACTTGCACTAAGCGTCCAAAGGAAGACAAAGTATCGGCTTT
>JAFLBY010000256.1 GCA_017302855.1 Candidatus Kapaibacterium sp. | reverse complement strand
ACCAAAAAGCCCCGCTCCCAAAGAAAAATTACCCGCTGTGTAGTGATCATTGCCGGCGCCATCATAGACAATATCTGCTCCCATAATTGCGCCGCCAAAACAATAATCATCACCCACATAGATATCGTCGCCGCTAAAATCAATAATGCAGCGCAAAGGCGAAGCAATGGCAGAAGATTTGGAACGTTGGGCAGGAAAATAACGGTCATTACCGCCGATATCCACTATCAATGCAAAATCACCCGTATAAATATCATCACCCGGACCGCCAAGCGCAATACGACCATATTTGGAATTGAAAATAATTGTTTTTTTTACCCCTTTTTTATATTCATCCATTAATGTTTTGCTCATTGCCGTCAAACGCAACACTGTCCTGTAATATGCCAAAGAATTATTTACCATTTCATTCATAGTAATTTCACCCGCTTCGGCAAAAAACTTTTTCGACAATTTCAAGCCCTCTTGTTCGCGTTGTTTAAGTTGGAATAAACTAAGCGATTGATCTTCTTCGGATTGTAAAAGCATCGAATCGCAATATTTCATGAGAATATCGCGACGCAAGAGTTTATCGCGTGATTCATTAATGGCATCGGCAGCAAGAAAAAAAGGCGCACAATATTGGCGTACCATCACTGCACCTTCAAGAGCAAGCAAGGTATCAAGCCCCGATTGTAAACGGTCATCCAATTCACGCGAGGTCATGATATTTTCAAAATTAATCAGCTTATATTCCCCGAATTTAAGCTGTTGCAACAAGACCCCAAAATAGGCATCAGCACTGTTAAATGACAGTTGTTTCAGCTCCGAGGTATGATATTGCACCGTCGAAAATGATGACAGCGGCTTAGTGAACAATGATGAAACAACAGGCAAGCGATGAACATCCGTGGCGAGAATATCTGCCGGCATCCACATATCGCTGAGTCGCATACCCATTTCTTTCAAGCCCGCTTCGATGATACGGTTTGTTGAATCTGAAAGTCCTTTTGATGAAAGAACTTGTGCTGATGTCGTGTGTGTTAACACCATAACGACAAAGAGAAGAAAACAAAGAAAATGTCTTTGATGCATAATCACTATGTACTCCGATTAACAAAGTTTTGCTGCAAAGTTCGGAAAGTCTGGACAGTTAACATACTTTTGACATGAAGATATGCCTAAATATGGATTTCATGCGCAAACGAAGTGACATCAGAATGAGAGTCTTGGAGAGGTAGGAAAGGGATTGCACAGTTATTCTTGTTCAGGCACAAAAGCAATAAACAACATAATTGTTACGATGAAGATTATGGTGATTAGAATACTTTCTTAAAAGTGTATCTTGACTGTAGAAAGCGCAACTTTTTATCAGTTATACCAACAGATTCATGAAGGATTTCATCAAAATCGAATCCGAATCCATTCCATGTATATGCAACTTCTTTTATTGTTTTGGAAACCTCCGATGTTTGAAGCAATAACAATCTGTTTGTTTCGCGACAGACCGTAAAATCAATAAAAGACCCACCTACCTTTGAACCCAGCCATTTAGGGAAAAAATAATCTTTATCAACATTGTACACAGAGATTCTATTTTCAGTGGATGAATAATAACGTGTGGATGTAGTAACGCCGACAATAATCTCTTCATTTCCATCATTATCAATATCAAGCACTTTAATTTTCCAAGGATTTAATCGTTTATGGCTATCAATCGAGGGTCTGAGAAATTCATTACGCCTTAATGAATACGGGAAAACAGCGATATATGCACTACTATCAATTTGACTTTTCACGATGGAATAAATATACACTATATTATCTTGGATAAACAAATCTGCATCAATAAAGTGATAAAGAGAATCAGCTATAGAAAATGTGTTTCTTTGATTGTCGGATATATTAGCTTGAAGTCTGTCTTTATAGACACAGAAAGTGCCATTATGTTTATATAGTTCTTTTAATGGTTGTTCATAAGTATTGAGCACTTTTATTGAACTGTCCGTCATTTGCAGCATAGTATGAAATGGTTTGGACAATTTGGACAAATGATTAAAAATACGAATACCCTGATTTTTGTTTGCAATAGAAGGTTGGCAATTCTGTATTTGAATGGGTATAAATGCAGGGTCAATAATATGTCCGTTGTGGAAAGTACAGGTAAATATCACAGACTGATTCTGGTGTAAGCCAATATTATCAAAAATAAAATTACCCAAGCTGTACACGATAAGTTTTTGTTTATATGTCTCAACACTCTGTAATACATGCGGGTGATGTCCTAATACTAAATCTGCACCGGCATCTATAACTCTATGTGCATAATCAATTTGTTGTGATGTTGGTAAAAAACTTCCTTCTTTTCCCCAATGAAAAGACACAATAATATTATCAATATCTCCTTGAATTTTAATAATTTCCTGACACAATCTCTCAATATTTCCCAAAGCCGGATAGGGCTTATCTTCATTATATACCGTTCCTTCCAATAAAAATTCAAGCATTGCAAAAACTGCAAATGTTTCGCCGTTTTTTTCAATAAGAAGTGGTTTAAATGATTCTCTTTGATTCATGCCACCGCCAACCGTCCATATCGAGTCTTTTTCCAGATATTCTATAGTCTTTACAAAACCTGATTTTCCATAGTCCATTGTATGATTATTTGCTACGGACGCAATATTAAATCCGGCATACAGCAGCCCTTGTATATACTCAGTATCCGCACGAAACGAATATTTTTTATTGATGGGAGCACCTTCTGATGTGTTGACAATAGGACATTCAATATTACACAAAGCCAAATCTTTTTCTTTAACATATTGGGCAATGTTTGAGAATGGATAATACACATTGTTCTTTTCTATCATTGTTCTTACGCCGCGATCCAACAATATATCTCCAACAGCGCAAAAACTAACTTGAGAGTATGCGTTGAAAGATATTGACAAAAGAAGAAGAGCAATTATGGTGCAATTAACAACCTGTGCCATATTCAATCATTTTCCAGCCGGGTTCAGTTGATGAATCCGGTACATTATCGGGTTTATAAAGAGGTAATAATTTTTGTTCAATTTTTAGTTTAGACCTATAATCTATCCATTGAGGTTGTTGAGGAGCAGCATTCTTTTGTAATAATTTTTGCCATTTTTTATCATCTAATCTGTCCGATATCTGCCATGGAAATTCATAAAAAGAAAAAATTGCACCCCTTGTTAGTTTAAGCTTGCCTTCAATTTCAACAATGACATACATTGCATGAGCATATCCCACACCAACTTCTAAGGCAATATTGTCGGCTGTATGAACATCAGCAATAACAGGCATATTTTTATCAGGTCCTTGAACTTCATCCCATGCGTACGCATCATCCGACAGCACTCTTAGTGTCAAGTTATCTAACAATGATCCTAACTTTTGAATTTGGTCATATTCTTGCAACGACAAGGGTATTTTTTTGTTTTCTTTCATTGAGACTGACCGTAAAAAGTCGAGCAAATCAACAAATTCTTTTCCAATATATTGCACTCTTGATTCTAACATTTCTCGTTGACTCAAACCATCAATTGTTAATTTCATTAATGAAAGCATACGTTCATAAAATTCGACATTGGGTTCGACATATCCTTTGGGAGGTTCGGGTATCCATGCTTTAACGCTATCATTATCGCCACCGCATTCTGCAACATAACTTTGTTTGGCATATAAAATAGTATTGTGTCGTAGCTCTGCCCAGCTTGCTAAAGCTGTATTAAGGGTTTTTCGTTCCCATCCCTCGGTTGTCATAAAAAATGGTAATTCTGTTGTATCCTTAATATCAAAAAGTGACTTAAGATTGTAAATCCAATGATAGTAAAGATTATATGTCCAGTCATTTTTCGTTTTTCTGCTGTTTTCATGTACTTTTTGGTCTAAA
>JAFLBY010000255.1 GCA_017302855.1 Candidatus Kapaibacterium sp. | reverse complement strand
AGGCATATAAGACTTCTCCCGGACGGGGGGAAAAAAAGAGGGGCTCATTATTCTCATCATGCTGGTTTGCGGCATCAATGCAATGGCGCAAGAAAATGCCGCCTCTCTGCCCGAATTACAAGAATTGGATACATAATCAATGTCTGTGATTGCATTGGCAGAAAAGAAAACGTAAGAGGGATTTTTTATGGTTTTATACAAAAACAAGAGTAAATCGAGAAATATGAATTCACATTAGTTTTAATGACAAAAAAAAAACTGCCCCTCTATTCAAGAGGGACAGCACAGACAAGTTAGTAAATATTATTTATTACAGTTGTATCTTCTTTATATTCATTCCGGTTTTTCCATAAGTAACGATAAAGTATGTGCCGTAAGCGATGTTTCGTATGGGTAGAACTATCTCATTCTCACCTTGATTACCGGAAATATATTCATATATTTTTCCGCCCTGCACATTATATACAATACATTTTTCAATCAGTGATTCACTCTGTTCTTTTTTCACGATAATATTTTGAGCAGTACGTAGAATCAAAATATCATCATTGACAGATAAATTTTGTTCTTGAACGGATGTTGTTAATTGCTCTAACCAATCTATAGAATTATTGATAATCGCATAACGTATTGTCGTATCGTTAATAGAAGACACATTAAATGCCAAATAAGCATTTCTTGTTGAGTTATACGCCCTTTGCATACCATGAATTATTGATGTGTTTTTATTGTCGGTAATAATGGCTTGTGCATCTTTAGAGTCCACCTGCAATGTTGGCACCGGAATAATTTCACGCCCCAAGTAATGATTCAATTGGGGTAATTGAACAGCGATATTTTGCAAGCTGCCAAATGTGCTATTGGATTTCACGCCTTGCCATGTCCGTTTTCCGTCATCACCTTGTGAAGAACGCGGAACTTCTTTCATAAATGCACCAAAGAGCTTCAATAAATCACTGCCTTTTCCCTCAAGTGTATAAAGTGAAATGGGGTCATCGCCAATTAATAAAACCTCAATATTATTTTTCTGCATATCTTGTATGATAGCACTATGTACATCATTCATAAAGCCATGAGTACCGCAATTCCAAATAACCGTCTCGGGATTAGAAGTTTCTGTGTACCATCGTAAAAATTCTTCACTTGTCATTGATTGATAATATCGTTTTTGTGTTTTTGCAATATCTTTCATCAATGAGTAATTCTCACGTGTAGCGTCTTCCACAAGGATTTTTGTCAGATTATTGGCAGCAAATGTAAAAGAGAGTGATTTATAAATGCTCTGTGTTTTTCTGTCATAGCACTCAATGACAAAGCGTGCAATACCTGATTTTTTATTGGTTTTGACCTCAAAAGGGAAAAGCGCTTGTTGATTAATGCCAACGGAAATTGCCTCATCGTTGATAAGTATTTCCCATCCGTCGGGAATACTCGTATTTGACATTACACGAATTGCCGGATCTATTGGAGTCTGTGTAGAATTTGCAATGGTTATTTCTGCTTTTTGTGTTTCCTCTATCGTATAAAATAATTGATTAGCACTACACAGTATTTTTTCATGTAATGTCACTTTTTTTACGGTATTTTCAATTTGATCTACAAAATATATATCGCCATTTGCGTCAAATTCTATGCCTGCAATGCCGGTAGCACCCGTTTCAATACTTTCAACGAATGTTGGTTTTTGTGATGAACTTAGGCGATAAAGATGTATCTTCCCGTCTTCTCTGTCGCTGATTGCCATAAGAGATTGAAATATATCCATGCCTACCGGTTTTTTCAATCCTTGCATTATGTACGGTTCATACACGGCATCTTTCATTTCCACAAACTCTGCAAGCCGCTCATCACGCGGCGATTGAACCGTTAATTTCCTTGCAATAGTACCGGATTGTGTTTGGAATCTATAAATTGAGTTACCATCAATATAATACAACCACGATGTTGATTTATCAAACACTAAATGCGAAGGAAGATTGTGCTCTCTTTTTGCCAGCTTAATTTGACTGAAACGTCGCACACTGCCATCACGATGATCGGTGCCGCCAATTTCATGAGGATTTGCAAAATCATAACGGCAAATATCATTATACATATTGTCATTGACCCAATAGACATTATTTTTTTCATGAGCAATTCCCATAGTAAATGGGCTTTGATGCAACATATCCAAATGGCTTGCCAAACGTTGCTGTACTTGATCAAATGGTCCTTGATTGCGTCGCGCAAAAATAGCAGTATCCGAAGCCCATAGAGTCGGTCCCATAAAATCCATTTGCGGAACGGAGTTTTCTTTGGGTTCTCCACTTTGCGCTGTACCAAATGTGCCATTGTCACCAAAATCAATTGCCATAGTACGCCACATAAAATGCGATGCCGCATAATCTCTGCGTTTTTCGACCGTTTGATTTTTTGTACCCGCATTTCTAATAATTGCTACACCTTCGCCCGATTGATTGGTTCCCGTAACAACCCATAATTCGTTCGGATGGAAAATGTTTGAATTAAATGATAAATCCACAGGGTTAATAATATCAGGATAAGATGCTATCGTGGTTATTGTATATTTATCATTCGAGAGCTGTTGATCATTGTTTATGTTTTTCTTGGTTGTATAAAATCGTACTTCATTGAGTGTTTTTTCAATTAGTTTATCTATGTCCATAAATGGTTCATCATTGTATGTAGCAAAAATGAGTTTACCTTTATGAATAATCATAGCCAAGTGCAAATCAATGTCTTTTTCTTTATCAAAAGCGGAAAGCGATGCAGCCGCTGCATTATCTACATCTTCAAGAAATGTAAAGACATCTGAAAAGGAATTTTTTTTCGAAAATGTATGTAAGTCTTTCTGTTTTTCAGAGCTGATTGCTATAATTTTTATACCATGAGAACGCAATACTTCAGATTGCTTATTCAGATTGTACAGTTGTTCGGCACAATGACTGCATTGTGTTCCAAGGAATCGAATGAGAATAATAGGCTGCTGTTCCGAAAGCGTTAGCACATTGAGGGCTGATTCTCCAACCTTGAGAGTTTGAGGTAATAATGCGTGAAAGTCTTTGGGTAATGTGACAAATGGCATAGACTTCATCATGGGATGGCTTTGTGTTTCGTCTGATGCACAAAGTGTGGCATAAGAGAGCAGTAAAGAAGCAAAACCTGTGAGTAGATATTTTTTCATATTGTATAGAACATGAATGTGAAAAATTTTTACTACACCAAGATACGCATTTTATGGTTACGTTTCACTACACAGCGTATGAAATGCATCGGAACATGTACGAATACGCACTCCGTGAACATTGTCAATGGTCACAAACGTTGATGGGACATCTGTCCAACATCCTGAATTTACATACGTTACACCACCCGAAGATTTAACGGCAGGCACATGAGTATGTCCGCAGAACACATAATCAACTTGTTGATTACGACCATACTCAAGAGCATCATCGGCAACTTTCTCTACGATACGGATAAAGCGCTTGCTCCTTTGTTTTATCCAACGACTCAGACGTTGTTGCCCCCCGTCTATCATCTGTATGCCGGTGTAAATTCGAGTTGCAACTTCTGTGATTACCGGTTTTTCCACAATAAATTCATCGAATTGATGACCATGCAGCGCAAGCATTTTTTTTTGATTAAAAATCCATAAATACTCTTCGACAACCTCAACCCCGAGTAAATGCGACAAAGACTCCGCAATGCCGTCATGGTTGCCAATTACCCAAATTACTTCACGCCCATGCCGCGGATGTGACAAGGAACGAATAAGCGATAGAAATTTCCAATCTTTTTTTTTCAGTCTCTTGAAATTGAGATCATCGAAAACATCACCATTTAAAATAAGTCGTTTGAAACGATATCGTTTTAACAAAGCAACCAACTCATGGCTCCGAGATA